>NZ_LNUO01000107.1:0-26088 GCF_001462175.1 Psychrobacter sp. ENNN9_III | reverse complement strand
TTTTAAGATCCTTTTTAGGGTCGTTTTTTTTGGCTGTAATAAAGTATTGATAATGGTAGAAGTTAAATGTTTTGACACCTTATCAATGTTTAGAAACTTAAAATACTACGACTGTTTGATAAGAGGATAAAACGACGATCTGATAAGGAAGTGGCTGATTGTCAGTCAGGGTGACAAGCGTCTTATCTTGTTCAAGGTTAATAGCAATATCAGAGATAAGATGTTGGTAGTTCATCCCAAGCCCTTGCGCAAGTGTATGATGGTTAATCTTGATGAAGCTTTCTTTTACCTGCCAAAGTAGCCTGACAACAGTATCACGCTGATCTATTGGTAATGCTTGTAATAGGATAATTTCGTCAGGATGATAAAAACGCTGGGCTACATGCCAAGCCACTTTGTTGGTTTCTATGTCAATACCAACTGTACGTTGATGACTAATGACGACTGCAACCATGGTGTTTGGATTGTCGTTATTGACATCGCCAGCACTTGTGTGACTAAAACATACATAGTATTTACTATTATTAAGACGATAAGGAAATTGAGATTCGTCTAAAGTATCATTTATTTCCAACGTAGCGAGAAGCTCTTGTAGTAATTGACGTACGCCCACGCGTTGCTGTCGACGTTGTCTTTGGGCGTTCTTTTGTACTGACGTACAAGATTTATGTGTATTGTATTGCCATTTGCGATTAGAAAAGTTGATAGGATAGGTGCATAGAATATTAGCTGTTAATGATACAGACACCTTATCCCACAAGTGTAGACTGATAGGCATACTCACGTGAGCAGTCGCACACCACGTCGTAGGACTAAGCTGCGTATATTGAATGTCATAAAGATGCGGAATTTGCATAATTTATAGATCAAGCATTAAAGATGCAAAACGACGGATAAAATTGTAAAAGGCTAAATCTTAACTGCTTTTATAATAATTTCAAAAAAGTCGTTATTTTAGTTTAGTGATACTCTGGTTCAGTAGAAATCTCGTTGAAAACAGTATAAAAGCCCAACAATGACACTCTTGTTGAGCTTTTAATATAAGAACATTTTTTAATAAAAATGTAATGATCGCCTCTACTAAAGATTAGTAAGAAAGCTCAGCGCGGCGGTTTTGTGCATAGGCTTGTTCAGTCGTGCCAGCGACAGCAGGGCGCTCTTCGCCATAGCTTATGACCCGAATGTTGTCAATGTTGACACCTTGAGCAGCAAGATAGTTGCGTGCTGCTTGTGCACGTCGCTCACCGAGTGCCATATTGTATTCGCGGCTACCACGCTCATCAGTATGACCTGCAATCACAACCCCAGCGGCAGGGTTTGAATTGAGTAAACTTGCGTGCTGATTTAGTACGCTGGCTGCTTGTGGAGTGATTTCGCTGCTATCAAAAGCGAAGTATACCACGGCTTGTAAATTGTCAGCGCCAGTCACGATAGCACTTGAATTGTCTACGACCACAGCGCCTGTATAACCAGCCTGACCACCTGGGATACCTAGTGGCGCTACAACGACTTCTGAGGTGGCGCGTTTGGTGGCGCAACCAGTTGTTAGGGCAACCGCTCCTGACAACAGAGCAAGAGTAGCGATTTTTGCAAAACGATTGTTAGTTACTGAATCAGAGTAAACTGACATAATGAGCTCCTAAAATTTTAATAAAATTGTTTTTGTTGGAATACTTACAATAAAACTTAGGCACAAATGCCCATAGTAAATCAATGTTACGTTATGTAAATAACATTACTACAAATCATGTCAAAATTTGTCAACTATTACAATATGCTTTTGGCAACTTTTGGTGAGAATCAGTAATTTGATAACTCACGTTGCTACAACATACTCACCAACGATGCTTATCCCAATTTTCAGGATTGGCCCAATAGTCGGCATTTAGCCAATTTGGTAGCCTTTTATAATCATATAAATTAAATTGCCATAGTGTTAACGATGCTGGCAAGTTTGAAGATGAGCTAGGCTGACGAGTGTCACCCAAAAGGTTAAGCGGCGTAAAACCATAAGCTCGTAGATCTAAAGTACTATCAAGGACGATAAGTAGGTGAGCAGCATAAAGGTCGCGGTAGCGCATGAGTAAAGGAATAGAGGCATGTAATATATCTGATGATAGATTAGGTAGCCAAAAGCAGGCAAGCTGATAGCGCTGTAATTGCTGCTTCGTATTTAGCTCTGATAATGTAGATAAATGGACTAAAATGTCCGTCTCATTGTTGTTCAGATTTAACTGTGACTCTAATTCAGTCATCATTTTTTGATCTTTAGCTATCCATAATAACTTAAATAACTTAAAAGTTTCTTGCCTGTTTTCGTCACCTGTTTCATCACTTGAGTTTTCAAGAGTAGGTAACAGTGCCTCGATATATTCCCTCAGTATTGTGAGAGCCGTCATACCAAGGTCAGTTGCGTTTGCCGAGAGGTCAGTCATAGAGTATTGTCAGCTGATAAATAGATGGGTTTTATTTTATTATAAAGGATAAATATAGAGTTTGGCGACTGATCTTAAAACCGGTTTACGCTTGAAATCTCGTAGATTAGGCCAATTTAGCAGTATAATTAAGTACTATATAATACTTTGTATATGTAGAGCATAGCTCAATCTGTAGTTTTGCTCGATAGCTATGCTTATTATAACGACAATCATCGCTTAAAATGTATCTATCCCGAATAATAGGAAACTTTATGTCTGTCTCTGAAACCGATGCTCAAATCATTAATCCTGATATGCCTGACGTGCCCCCGCATGCCCCCAGAAAAATCCACCTGACAGACTATCAGTTGCCAAGTTTTGATGTAGATACTGTTGATTTAGATATAAAGATATTTGATGATCATGCAACGGTTGATAGTAAGCTAGTCATGAATCGTCAAGCGACAGGTGATTTGGTGCTGTACGGTGAAGACGTTGAGCTTGTTACTATTGAGATGGATGGTGAGCCTTTAAGCTCCGAGCAATATAACCAAGCAGATGGCAAACTTACGATTAGCGATGCGCCTGATAACTTAACATTAGAGTTGCAGGTTCGTATTCATCCGCAAACCAATACGGCACTCGAAGGTTTGTATATGGCAGGCACTGGCAGTGATACCATGTTCGTCACTCAGTGTGAGCCAGAAGGCTTTCGCAAGATTACTTTTTATCCAGATCGTCCCGATGTGTTGGCGATATTTACCACGCGCGTTGAAGCGGATAAACGCTATCCAACACTGCTTGCCAATGGTAATTTGGTCGAGCAAGGGGAGGTTGCAGATGCGCCAGACCGTCATTATGCCATTTGGCACGATCCGACCAACAAGCCAAGCTATCTGTTTGCCTGCGTCGCTGCTGATTTAGATGTGCTTACCGATCATTATACGACCAGTGAAGGTCGCAAAGTCCTGCTTGAGTTGTACGCTAAAGCTAACGATATTGATAAATGTCATGTCGGTATGCAAGCATTGAAAGATGCAATGGAGTGGGATGAGATCAATTACGGCCGTGCGTATGATTTGGATCGCTATATGATAGTCGCAGTCAGTCAATTTAATATGGGTGCGATGGAAAATAAAGGCTTAAACATATTTAATACCGCCTGTGTATTGTCTAGCCCTGAGACCACGACCGACGCGCGTAGCTTCAATGTCAAAGCCGTCATTGCTCATGAATATTTCCATAACTGGACAGGCAACCGTATTACCTGTCGTGACTGGTTTCAATTGTGTCTAAAAGAAGGCTTTACCGTCTACCGTGATCAATCGTTTTCGGCAGATCAGCAATCAAGTGCGGTGCAACGTATCGATGACGTAGCGACATTGCGAGCGCATCAGTTTACTGAAGATGCAGGACCACTGGCGCATCCAGTACGTCCTGAAAGCTTTGTTGAGATTAACAACTTTTATACCACGACTGTCTATGAAAAAGGCGCTGAAATCGTGCGTATGCTGGCCAATACATTGGGGACAGATAATTTCCGTAAAGGCACTGATGAATATTTTCGTCGTTACGATGGTCAAGCCGTCACGGTTGAGGACTTTTTGTCAGCCCTAAGCATTACTGACGATAAAATTGAGGACTTCATCGATTGGTACCGTCAGCCAGGTACGCCTATGCTATCTGGTCATCAAGACTATGATAGCGAGACGCAAACGCTGACCATTACTTTAAGTCAGCAAACGCGCCACGTTAGCGGATTTGAGGCACCTAAGCCTTTACCTATTCCAGTCGCGACAGCGTTATTCGATAAAGCGTCTGGTGATATAGTTGGCAAGCGTATGTTGCTTTTAGAGCAAGCAACGCAGACCTTTAGCTTTGATAATATTACTAGCGAGCCTGTGGTGTCATTACTCCGTGATTTTAGTGCACCAGTACAGCTTAACTATGATTACCAAGATGAAGACCTGGCATTTTTGCTCAAGCATGAGACCAATGGTTTTAACCGCTGGCAAGTGACGCAAATGCTGGTAAATCGTATTTTATTGCAAGGTCAGGGCACTAAAAGCAGTCCTGAGATATATCTGCAGGCATTGGCGCAGACACTACCTACGTTAGCTACTGATGATGCCATGTTGGCTGCGCGCTTGCTTGATATTCCATCAGCACAAGAGCTGGCCTCTGCCATTCACAAAAACTATGACCCAGTATTGATTAAAGAGCAGCGTGAAGGCTTGTATCGCCAAGTGGCGGAGTCGCTAGCGGAGCAGTGGACAGCGCTATATAAGCAACTGCCGTTACAGTCTTATGAGGATAGCTCTGAGGCTCGCGGCAACCGTGCACTACGTAACGTAGTATTAGATATGGCGTTGACTGCCAAAGTCGCAGGCGCAGCTGAATGGGCGCAGCAGCAGTATGATAATGCTAGCTGTATGACCGAACGCTTTGGCGCTTTAAAGGCGATGGTTAATCATCAGGTCGCAAATGCTGATAAGTATTTGGCAGATTTTTATCATCGCTTTCAAGCAGACGACTTAGTGATTGACTTGTGGTTCAGTGTGCAAGCTGCTGCTGACAATGTGAATACGGATAAGATTAAAGAGCTAATGAATCATGCAGATTTCGATTGGAATACGCCCAATCGTGTACGCTCAGTCATTAGTGCTTTTACTTCGCAGCCGACGATACTTTGGACGCCAGACGGTTTAGATATCTATACCGATGTTATTCAAAGGTTGGATGACGCCAATCCTGTCTTGGCCTCGCGCTTGTTACAAGTGCTCGCACGCTGGTATACTTTGATTGAGCCGCGTCGTCAAATGGCGCATGAGCAACTTATCGATTTACAGAAAAAAGTAACTTCTAAACATGTAATTGAGAGCTTAGATAGTGTATTGAGTGCAAAAGCGGATTAAGAATTTACTTCAACAATTAAAATAAAAGGCTAAGCTAGAATATTAGTTTAGCCTTTTGGCATTATGTAGCATCCATTGTGTTCCCTTTTCATATAAAGCTCATTTATTGCATAGTAAGAAAAAGCCTCTAACTCCAATTTGGTTAGACAATAAAAATCCCACCTACGAATAGATGGGACTTTTCTTTTTTAATGAGCATTTAGGCAATCAATGGAAGACAATTAGCGATTAGGTAAAATATCTTTAACCGTATCACGTAAGTTATGTATGGCAGTGACTGTGCTGTCCCAATCAAGACACCCATCAGTGATTGATTTACCATACTCAAGCTGACTTAAGTCCTCTGTCAGTTTTTGATTGCCGCCTTTTAGATGGCTTTCAATCATCATACCAATGATAGACTTGTTGCCTTTTTGAATTTGCTCAGCGACGTTTTGGATCACCATCGGTTGCAAATAAGGATCTTTACCTGAATTTGCATGGCTTGAGTCAATCATAATCTTGCTGTTGGTCTTACCTTTAGCAAGCTCGTTTTCAGCTTGAGCTACAGCAGTTTCATCATAGTTAGGTTTGCCATTACCGCCGCGCAGTACCACGTGTGCGTAAGCGTTGCCTTTCGACTTGATGATAGAGACTTGTCCATCTGCTGACAAGCCTAGGAAGCTATGACCTTCTTTTACTGCTTGCATCGCATTGACAGCGACAGTCATACCACCGTCAGTGCCGTTTTTGAAGCCTACTGGACATGATAAGCCTGAGCTCATTTCACGGTGTGTCTGGCTCTCAGTGGTACGCGCCCCAATCGCTGACCAGCTGATTAAGTCTTGCATGTATTGCGGCGTATTTGGATCCAAAGCTTCAGTGGCACAAGGCAAACCCTTCTCATTTAAATCAAGAAGTAGCTTACGAGCGGTGCGTAGACCTTTTTCGATATCAAAGCTGTCATTCATATCAGGATCGTTAATCATACCTTTCCAGCCAACAGTGGTACGCGGCTTTTCAAAATAGACACGCATAACGACAAATATAGTATCTTCGACTTCTTTAGCCAATACGGCTAAGCGATCAGCATATTCGTGAGCTGCCTTGATATCGTGGATAGAGCAAGGGCCGATGACTATAAACAGGCGCTTGTCTTTACCATCCAGAATATCTTGAATAGTATGACGACCTTTTAGGACGGTTTTATACGCTTCGTTCGAGAGGGGTAGCTCAGCTTTTAACTCAGCGGGAGTAATTAAAGGGATGAATTGTTCAATATTCACGTCATCAATATCTGCGTTGTGGGTAGCTGTTGTTGTCATGATTTTACTTCATCTAGCTAATATATAGGGATATTCATTATGCGGTCTAAATAGCAGGTTGGCAAGGGCAGTCGATGAGTTAATTGACTGATAACTGGAATGTTAAAACCAAAATTTTGTTATACTTGCCTATTACTGGAATACATAGGGTCGGTTTTTGTTCTACATAACTTATCTAGTGTCTATATTTATATGCATAATCGTGCTTACTATATTTAATAAAAGAACTAAAAATAATAGGTTAAGGCCAATAGTTTTATACTTTACTGCTTAGACAAGACTTGGCTATTTCGTTTGTACTAGCTATTTTAAATGTTTGATCTAAGGCGCTTTCCTATCCCATTCTTACGACATAAGCTTTAATATTTCTTAAAATTGTTCATTATTTATTGTTACGTTGTTCAGATTGAGAGTTTGTCATGACTGATTCTGCCACACCCTTTCAAGCTACACAGGTGTCTGCCGACCCGCTTGGTAAGATAAAAGATAAACAGCATTTGTCGCATAAGCCATTGGTGATTGGTATTGTAGCAGGTGAGGTATCTGGCGATAGCTTGGGTGCAGACTTTATGCAGCAAATGAATAATCTACGTGATGATATCGTATGGGTCGGGGTTGGCGGCGCAAAAATGCAAGCGCAAGGATTACATAGTATTTTTCCACTAGCGCGTCTAGCAGTAATGGGATTGGTAGAGGTTTTATCGCAGCTATCTGACTTGCTTAAAGCGCGCCGTGAGCTACTAGCAGCCTTTCAAACTGCTCATATAGATTGGTTTGTCGGTATTGATGCGCCTGATTTTAATTTAAGGGTTGCAAAGAAGCTCAAACCAAAGGGGGTGTTCTGTGTGCAGTATGTCAGCCCATCAATTTGGGCATGGCGCGAATCGCGTATACATGGTATCAAGGCGGCGACCGACTTGGTGTTGTGCTTGTTTCCATTTGAGCTGACAGTATATGAGCGTCATAACCATCCGGCGATATGTGTCGGTCATCCGCTATTACGAACTCTCAATCAAGACTTAGTAGATACCCCAACCAATCAGCTACGTAGTGAGCTGGTTTGGCAAAATGATGGTTTACAGCAGTTTTTCGTTGAACGTTTTGATGATGTGAGTCAGCTGATTTGTGTAATGCCAGGGTCAAGGCGTGGCGAGATAACAGCGATTTTGCCATTGATGTTAGATGGTATTCAAAAACTATTGTTAGTCGATCCTAAGTTATGTTTCATCATACCGACTGTTGATCAAAACCATCAATATATCGTGCAAGACGTGATTGATCGGCGCTCAGAGCAGTTGCGTGCAGCCATCGTTGTAGTCTATGACCAAAGTCAGCCAGCCTTTAGCCAACAAGCCATGGCAGCTTCTGATATTATTATGCTAGCGTCAGGTACAGCGACACTTGAAGCCATGCTTCTTGAGCGTCCAATGGTCGTTATTTATCAATTAAATCAGCTGACTTATCAAATTGCGAAGCGTTTGGTAAAAGTGCCTTATGTCGCATTGCCCAATATATTGGCGGCAAAAGCTATCGTGCCTGAGCTGATACAAGAGCAAGCAAATGGAGAGAATATTTGCCGGACAGTCACAAAACTATTGCAGCCTCGTGCCTATGCCGAGCAGCTCCAAGCTTTGGTTGATACTAAGCGAACATTACAGCAGCAAAGCAATCATGAACCGGCCAATAGTGTCATTATGCAATGGTTTGCTCAAGATAGCCAAAAGCCGTCATAAAATCACTATCAGTTAAATATCAATAAAAAGTCATACAAGAAGTAGGCTATTCATGAGTCACAAAACCATTTTAGATAATCATATTATCCCTATTAAAAGTGATATTGGGCTTATAGATATTAAAGGGCAGTTTATAGACTTAGCGGCCCTAATTCGTTTGCACGGTCAATTAAAGCTTACTGACGATTTATGTCAGATGATCGTAAATAGAGGTCATGAAACAGAGATAACCTCGCTACAGATTGGTATTGATGAGGCAGGACGTGGACCTTTGCTTGGTAGTGTGAACGTTGCTGGCGCAATTTTGCCGCGCATATGGTCAGATCTTATAGAAAATCAGCCACTGCTAAATACGCCTTTATCGATATTGACGGACTCCAAAAAGTTGAGCGAAAAAAAAGCGCGATAAGCTCTATCCGCTGGTGCAGCAACATGCTTTGGGTTATGTTATCGCGGAAATTCCAGCAGCGGTTATCGATCAGATCAATATACTACAAGCGACTATGCTCGGTATGCGCTTATGCACAGAAGCACTACTAACGGCAGTGGCAACGCATTGTGCAGATATTATGAATAGTGCATCTTGTAAGCTGCAAGCTCAAGTATTATTCGATGGAAATCGCTGTCCAGATCTGGATTATCTGACACTTGCAACGCTTGGTATATCTGAGTCCAATATTGATTGCCAAGCTTGGGTAAAAGGAGATGCAAGGCACACTAGTATTGCAGCTGCCAGTATCTTAGCAAAAGTCAGTCGCGATCAAACTATGTACCAGTTAGATTCATTGTATCCGCAATACGGTATTGCCAAGCATAAAGGTTATCCTACTCGTGCTCATATGGAAGCTGTGACACTTTATGGTCCGCTACCCGAGCATCGTCGTAGCTTTGGGCCGATAAGAAAAGCATTGAATAATGAAGGATAGAGTAGCCGTAAAAGCGCTATTTACTTCATTATTTCCTGTGTTTCTTCATTAAGTTGTATAGAGGAAAATAGCCTAAGCAAAACTACATAATATTTTCAAAACACCACTCAAGGCCGCCCTCCAAATCGTCTTTCCAATAAATTATAAAATCCACGTTCTATCAAACCGTCTACTACAGACGGTTTTTTTATGGTCATAAACGGTTCTATTTATCCTCAATTGGCATACTTATTGCTCATTCTGATTATGGTCACCCAATATGCTCATTTTACGAAATAGGATAAACGATGAATTTTATTACCTCAAAGAAAAGTCTTGTCATGGCTCTCTCGTCAGCACTTCTTCTAACTGCTTGTGGTGGCGGTGGTAGTGATAGCGGAAGCAGTAGCAGTAGTAACACGAGCAATGACAAGGGTTCAAGTAGTAGCCCAGATACCTCTAACTCACCTGAAACAGTAAACCCAACAGTATCTAACGACACGTCCACCACCTCAAAGCCTACTACCTCTACTGAATCATCAGAATCTACTACTTCTCCAGAATCCTCAGACGCTGACACTACACCGACAGTATCAAAGACTGAAGTCGATATGATAAACGTTGAGAGTAAGAGTCATAAAGGGGCTGCGCAAGTAGGGTCAAGCCTACTAAGCTCGCAAAGACAGGCTTGTGCGCTTGGCGGAATGGCAGATAATGACGAGCTCAACAAAATAGCCACGCAACATGCGCAGTATATCCAGCATGTGTTTTCAAATAGTAGACCGACAATTTTTAATGCTCATGGTGAAGAAGAGATTTCAGATATAAGGAATTGGACAGGAAAGAATAACCCGTTCTTTACAGGTGTTAGCTTTAAAGATCGACTGCTTAAAGCTGGGTATTCAAATCTGGCTCATGGAGTCGTGGAAAATATTTCGAGAGTTACTTACTACAGCTCAGCTGGTAAAGTTGCATCACCAGATTATGCGGCCCATTCGATGACAAAATCTCTATTAGCAGCGCCTTATCATATGCGTTTATTAGTAACACCTAACCTCAGCCAAACAGGCTCAGGCATGATAGCTTATAAACCTTACGGTAAAGCTGCTGACAAAAGCCAAAGTTATGTCTTTGTCAACGCCTCATCAGCTGATCAAAAAACAGAAAATCGTACGGTTAATGGTCTATTTACTTATCCATGTACTGATGTAGTAGATACCAATACAGCGCTCTACAATGAATTTCCAAGCCCAGTGGCGGGGACAGGCCGTGACCTAGGTACTGACCCTATTGGACAGCCTATCTATATTAATATGCCATCCGCCAAAAGCATTAAAATTAGCAATATCAAGTTTCGTGATGTCAAGCGTAATATAGATGTGCCAGTTGATTTATTAGACTATAGCAACGACCCTCATAAGAGAACCGCTTATGAATTGCCACAAAATGAAGCCTTTATCTTACCACTCACTGATAGTTTACAAAGCTGTGAAACGGGTCGTAGAAAAGGGAAGAACTGCGGGCTTTATGGCAATAGTGAATATCAAGTTAGCTTTGATGTCTTGGTAGACAATAAGACGCAAGAGTCTAAGCAAATTACTTTTACAACGGGGGAAGTCAACTACTAGTTGAATGACTTTGTAAATATTATATAGAGTCTTTATAAAGAAAGGGCTGAATCAGATTGTTGATCCAGCCCTTCTTCTACTTTATAAAGAAAGGGCTGAATCAGATTGTTGATCCAGCCCTTCTTCTACGAGACGGAAAGGCTTAAAATGATGAATTTGGCTGCTTTAAAAACTCTTCTTCAGCAGCAGTTGATTCTCGGTCTAATACCTCATTACGGTGCGGATAACGACCAAACTGTTCAATGATGTCTTTATGACGATGCTCAAAGTCGAGTGTCATTGCATCATTTAACTGTTCAAACAATGGTAAGTAGCGATCATGAATCATCAAAGATTCAGAATGCATAAACGGCATAATCATAAATTTGCGCCACGGCATCGGTAGGGTATCGAAATAGGGTTGTTGAATGGCTTCTTGAGCTAATACCAGTGCCATTCCATCTTGCGCAAAAGCACCTACTTGATTGCGGCACAGATTACGAGAAAACTGATCTAACACGATAATCTCTGCCAATCGTCCTGCCAAAGCGGTAATTGAGCTGTTGCTATCTGCTGGCGCGTCTGTAATACGCCAAATCACGCATTCACCTTGCTGGGCGGCTTGCCAAATATCGTCAAATTTCTCTTTTATTTGATTATCAAAGTTATTGTTTTGTTCGAACCAATACTGCTCATTATCTTTATCAAACCAAAAATCTAAGACCGCACATGCATCAGCGTTAAGGTGTTCTAAATTGATATTCTTTAAATTAAGTTGCGATAAATTAGCTTGGCTGGCAGAGGTGGAATAATCAGTTGATAGTGACATAAGATATTCTAATTATAATGAATTTAGTCTACTATAGCGCAAATATTTATATCTGTCATGATGCCAACAGCAGCGATTAGGTAACCTCTTATGAATACAAAACACTCTGAAAAAACCAACACTTTATCATTACCGTCTACGCCTTATTATTTGCTTGATGAAGCGGCAATCGTTGCCAATATGCAGACTATCGCGCGTCTGTGTGAGTTGTCTGGTGCCAAGGCTTTGCTTGCGCTAAAGTGTTTTGCCACGTGGGGCGTGTTTGATGTGATGCAGCCTTATTTGCATGGTACGACTTCATCGTCACTCAATGAAGTGCGGTTAGGCTATGAAACTTTTGGTAATAATAGCGCCGATAGCAATGATGAAGATAAAAAAGAAACCCATGCTTACAGCGTCGCCTATAGCGCCGATGAAATCGACGAAGTATTAAGCTATGCGGACAAGATTATCTTTAACTCTATCTCGCAGTTGCATGCCTTTAAAGATAAAGCGCGTGCACAGAACATCCCTGTCGGGCTACGTCTCAACCCAAAGACCAGTAACTCGTCTTTTATCATCGCTGATCCTGCCCGGCCTTTTAGCCGCTTGGGCGAGTATGATAAAGACAAAATCAAGGCGGTACTTGGCGATATCACAGGCGTGATGATTCATAACAACTGCGAGAATGACAGCTTTGAGGCGTTTAGCGCAAGCTTAGCGGATATAGAAGATAGGTTTGGTGATGTTTTAGCGCAGCTCGAGTGGGTCAGCTTGGGCGGCGGTATTCATTTTATCGCACCTGATTATCCATTAGAAAAATTGGCCGACAAATTAAAAGGCTTTAGTGAAAAATACGGCGTACAAGTCTACCTTGAGCCAGGTGAGGCGAGCATTCACGGCGCTGGCACGCTGGTCACGACAGTGCTGGACACCATGCACAATGACAAAAACCTCGCCGTCGTCGATGCCTCTATCGAGGCGCATATGCTTGATTTGCTCATTTATCGCGAGTCTGCGCCAATCACTTCTGTCAATGCAGAGTCAGTAGAGGTGATGCCTGTCGATCAAGCGCAACAAGATGCTGCTGACAATACTATTATCTACGGCCGCTCCTGTTTGGCAGGCGATATCTTTGGTGAGTATGCTTTGGCGCATGAACTGCAAGTGGGTGATACCGTTGCGTTTGGTAATGCGGCAGGCTATACCATGGTAAAGAAGAACTGGTTTAATGGTGTTAATATGCCAGCGATTGTGATTCGACGTCTAGATGGCAGTATTGATGTGCAGCGCGAATTTGATTATCAAGATTACAAAGCCAGCTTGTCTTAGTATAGTTGAATCCAAATAAATCAGATACATGGCTATCAAGCCGCTCAATGAAACGTTGTTTTTCTTGCTTGCTGTGCCTACGCAGACAGATGCTGCGAAAAACAACGTTTCATCTCACTGTATCGTTTTTATATCGGATTGACTATATAAGGCTTCGTCGTTAAAGTTAAGTTCGGATTGACTATATAAGGCTTCGTCGTTAAAGTTAAGTTATCAAAAACAAAGACTTAAGGTTAATTATTAAAACTTTTAGTTCGTTGGTTTTTATTACATTATTTTTGCCGATAGTGGGATAAAAATTGTTATAATCGCCTCGGGCAAACAGCCATCGATAAAATGGTGCTTGCTCGACGGGTGCGTGGGTTTTCCTCGGTCTTCCTTTTTAATTCACGCATATCATTCACTCGTTTCTGTTTTGCATAGCCAATATCAATGGTATCGACAGGGACACAAAGGAGGATTGTTCATTGAACACAAATCAAACCAAATCTAGTAAAAAAAACGTACTCATTATTGGCGCAGGTGGTGTCGCTCAAGTGGCTGCGCATAAATGTGCAATGCATAACGATGTGCTGGGCGAGATTCATATTGCTTCACGTACCAAAGATAAGTGCGATGCTATCGCTCAAAGCGTCAAAGACAAAGGTAGCTTTAAGCAAGCAGCAGTCTTGCATACCCATCAAGTCGATGCCATGGACAGCCAAGCGCTTGTGCAGCTAATACAAGACACTGGCGTACAAATCGTCATCAACGTCGGCTCGGCATTTATCAATATGACCGTATTAGAGGCCTGTATTGAGACGGGCGTGGCTTATATTGACACTGCCATCCATGAAGATCCACGTAAGATTTGTGAGACGCCGCCATGGTATGACAACTACGAATGGAAGCGTAAACAGCGCTGTGCCGACAATAACGTCACAGCGATCTTGGGTGCAGGGTTTGATCCGGGTGTGGTCAACGCTTATGCGCGTCTGGGCTATGACATGATGGACACAGGTTCGGTCACTGATATCGACATTATCGACATCAATGCCGGCAGTCACGGCAAGTACTTTGCCACCAACTTCGACCCTGAGATTAATTTCCGTGAGTTTACCGGTACGGTGTACTCTTGGCAGGACAGCAAGTGGCAGTCGAATAAGATGTTTGAGGTCAAGCGTACCGATGATTTGCCTGTGGTCGGTGAGCAAAACAGCTACTTAAGTGGACATGATGAGATTCACTCATTATCAGCCAACCTAGATGTGCCAAATATTCGTTTTTGGATGGGCTTTGGCGAGCATTATATCAATGTCTTTACCGTGCTCCAAAACCTAGGTCTATTGTCTGAGCAGCCAGTAACGACCGCCGAAGGACAAGAAGTGATTCCGCTAAAGGTGGTCAAAGCGGTACTACCAGACCCAAGCTCGCTTGCACCAAACTATACCGGCAAGACCTGCATCGGTGACAAGGTCAAAGGCCAAATAGATGGTGTTGATAGCGAGGTCTTTATTTACAATGTCTCAGACCATAAAGACGCCTACAATGAAGTCGGTAGCCAAGGTATCTCTTATACCGCAGGCGTGCCGCCCGTTGCCGCAGCCATGCTGGTTGCGACCGGCGAGTGGGACGCGGGCAAGATGGTCAATGTCGAAGAGCTCGATGCCAAACCTTTTATTAATCTATTGAATAAGATTGGTCTGCCAACGCGTATTCAAGACGCCAAGGGTGACAGAGCGCTTGAGTTTGATATTTAAAAGACTCATTGTCTGCTAGATGAGCCCACCTATTCTTTTTGAGGATAGGTGGGCTTTTTAATAAATTTAAATATCACTCGCCATTTACACTTTTTGTACTCATTCCATGGACATTATTTATAACAATCCTGCGTGACACATTATCACCACTATTAAATTACTGAGTATATGACATAATCCTATTATTAAATAATATAATTACTTAGCTTATGATTCAGGTCTTCTGCAAACGATCAATCTAAGCTAGAGGCAGGGGGTAAAATAAGAATGACCAACGAACCAAATGACGACAATTTAACCGGGGCTGGCAAGCCAAATGAACAAATTGAGAGTTCACGCACACCGTTTGAGCGCAGTCAATTTGGTGGTACAGAGCGTCAATCTAAACCCTTTGATGAAGACCTACCCATATCCCGTAGCGATCTTAGACGAGGCGCGCAAGAGTTGTCAGAAAACAGCGTGGCTCATATTAATTGGAGCGTGCTGATTATCTCATCGATAGTCATTGTTGCCTTTTCATTATGGGCAATTTTTATGCCTGCTAGTGCCAGTACAACCATGAAAACAGTCGTGGATTGGATTGCAACCAACCTTGGCTGGTATTACGTGATTACAATGGTGATGGTCATTGGTTTTGTATTGTGGGTGGCATTGTCTAAGGAGGGCAGTGTGCGCCTTGGGCCTGATGATTCACGGCCACAGTACAAGCTTGGCACTTAGGCGGCGATGTTATTTGCCGCTGGGGTTGGTATTGATCTATTGTTTTTCTCGGTCACCGGTCCTGTCGTCCAGTATTTAACGCCACCCTCTGGTGATGGGGCGAGTGCTGAAGCCATGCAGGATGCCGTTGTTTGGACGATGTTTCATTACGGTATCGCTGGTTGGTCAGTTTACGCATTGCTTGGTATGGCTATGGGTTATTTTGCTTATCGCTGGAATATGCCGTTATCGATTCGTGCCGCTTTATACCCTCTACTTGGTAAGCGTGTAAAAGGCTCTATCGGTCATGGTATTAGTATTATCGCTTTAGTAGGCACGGTATTTGGTGTCGCGACGACAATGGGCATTGGTGTGGTACTGCTTAACGTTGGTTTCTCAAAGCTATTTGGTTTAGAAGAAGGCTTAACGCTGCAAATAGCTTTAGTGGTTGGTGCGGTTATTTTAACTATTTTGGCGACCACCTCAGGGGTTGATCGCGGTATCCGCTGGATATCGGAGCTAAACCTTTGGAGTGCAGTGGCGATGATGGCGTTTATTCTTGTCGCTGGCGAGACAGCATTTTTATTAAACGCTCTGGTCGAAAATTTGGGACAGTTCTTTGTTACTTTGCCCTCTAGAATGTTCAAAACCTTTGCTTATGTCCCCGGTAGCAGTGACTGGATGGGCAGTTGGACGCTGTTCTTTTGGGCGTTTTGGCTGGCATGGGGGCCATTTGTTGGTGTGTTTTTAGCGCGTATTTCGCGTGGACGTACGCTACGTGAGTTCGTCATTGCAGCGATTACTGTACCCGTATTATGCGATTTTATTATCGTTTCTTTCTTTGGAAACTCAGCGCTTTATGAGGTATTACAAGGCAATACAGCCTTTGCTGAGCTTGCGGTTCAAAGCCCAGAGCGCGGTTGGTATGCGTTGCTTGAATTATTCCCAGGGGCGACTATCTTGGTGGCTTTAGCGACGCTGTCAGGTTTGCTGTTCTATATCACCAGTGCTAACTCAGGCGCGATGGTTATGTCGAATTTCTCAACGTCCATTCCCGATCCAAGCGAGGACGGTCCTAAGTGGCTACGTATATTTTGGGCGGTATTGACAGCGATGTTGACTATCTCTATGTTGATTGCAGGCGGGGTCATCACGATGGAGTATGCCACGCTTATCTTTGCGCTCCCAGTGACTATTATTGCCTACCTAGTAATGTTATCTTTTTCTAAAGCGCTAAGAATTGAGCGCGCTGAAAACGAAGGCAAAGTGCTACGCCGTCCTTCTATAGCGCCAAGCGGTGGTCATATACCAGAGCGCTCATGGAAACAGCGATTGGGGCAGATGCTGACTTATCCCTCCAAACGTGAAGCGGTACATTACTTGGATCGTGTCGTGAGACCTGCGCTCAATGATGTGGCCAATGAGTTTGAACGTCAAGGTTATGAGATCGACCGCGATAACATTCCACATATAGATAACGATATTGATATTGGTGGCCCACTATTAAAAGTTGCCTCCGATGCAAAGAATAACTTTTACTACCAAGTGTCAATGGTCGAGACGCCGTCACCGACTTTCAGTGGCAAAATGGCGCCAAATACCGACGTTTATTATCGTTTAGAGGTGACAACTCAGACTGGTTCAGGCGGTTATGATTTAATGGGCTTGACCAAGCAGCAAGTTATCGACGATGTGCTTGAACAATATCAAGCCTATTTAACCTTTATTAGTACTCCAACGGACACGGTAATCAATACACTATAAAAGAATGTTAGCGCTCGCTTAAATCAAGTTGCTTGGTACTTCTTTTGAATTGTATTAATCATACTATGAATACAAGCATAGGGTTACCGCTAGGTTTTAGCGATAAAAAATAAAAAGTTTTATAATGGATTCATTAATCATTAAATCAGGGAGATGATGTTATGGAAATGAAGAGTATACCGTTTGGAATTACCGACTGGACAGAAGTACAAGCAGTAGAAGTCAAAGGTGAGACTGGCACAGGATATTGGAAAACGCTTGAATTTAATAATATCAATGTGCATATGGTTGAGTATTCTGCAGGCTATCTTGCTGATCACTGGTGCTATAAAGGGCATATTTTGTTATGCGTGGAAGGAGAGCTGCACACAGAGTTAAAGGATGGTCGCATCTTTACTCTAACGCCAGGTATGACTTATCAAGTGGCGGACGATACGATTGCCCATCGCTCATCAACACAGGTAGGTGCTAAGCTATTTATTGTTGATTAAAGGTATCCATAATCTATAACAATAATACAACTTTATAAAATAAGAGTATGAACTGCAATATATGGCAGCTTTTATCCTCATCAAGGAGTCATTGATTTGCCTGAATTAAAGACAGTTGGTCTTTTTGTGCTGACAGCACTGGCGGAGATTGTTGGCTGTTATTTGCCTTATTTGTGGTTACGAGAAGGTAAATCAATTTGGCTATTGATTCCTGGTGTGCTTAGTCTGGCAGCCTTTGTATGGTTGCTGACATTACATCCAACTGAAGCTGGTCGAGTTTATGCGGCTTACGGTGGTGTGTATGTTGCGATGGCAATTTTATGGTTATGGACCATAAACGGCATTCGGCCAACCTCATGGGACATACTGGGCTCTGCGGTCGCGCTGACAGGGATGGCGATTATCATGTTCGCCCCGCGTCATTAGTCGCTAATGGCTCTAAGGAATAGAGGTGTTAATAAGTGCTTACTTACGGATACATATTGATTTGCTATAATAAGTGGTAAGCCAATGATTAAGTCAGGCAAACTCCTACTGGTTAATATTTAGCACGATAGTGCTTATTGTTTTGGTCAAAATTATTATGCGTATACGTAAACTATTCAAATTCGAAAATGCTCATATTGTGCGTAATTGTAGCTCTGAGCGCTGCAAACACTCTATTCATGGTCACAGTTATCAGATTGAGTTGATTCTTGAGGCCAAGCGTCTAGATCATGGACAGATGGTCTATGATTTTGGGCTACTAAAATCCTCAATCAAAGACATTATTGATAGTTTTGATCATGCCATTTGTTTTTGGAGTAAAGACGATCCTGAGTATATTGCTGCTTGCAAAAAATTCAGCGCCCGCTGGATAAGTTTGCCAGTGTCGCCATCCGCAGAGCAGTTCTCACGCGTAATATTCTTTTGGGCGCAAGAGATTTTACAGCAAACCCAAATGCAAAACGGTGAAGCCGACGTCAGTGTCTATTCGGTAATCGCTCACGAGACTGCTACAGGTTACGCGCAATGCTTCGCTGAAGATGTAGCAAACGCGCAAATGGGTAAGCTTAAGCTAGAAGACTTTGAGTTTAGTGAGCAAGTACGCGCTGAGTGGCATGATCCTGAGCTGTATACCAAATTGATTGGTGGTGAACGTTTTGTCAATCCATCGGTAACCATGCAAGTATATGAACAACAAGTGGGTACAGTCTAATGTCTAACCATAACGATACCTGTTTGAGCGATAAACAGTTGCAAATATTAACCTTATATTCAGAAACCGATACTGAGCGTTTGGCCAAGCAGCTTGCTACTTTGCTACCTTCAGGTAGTATCTGGTTGGCGGGTGATTTGGGCGCAGGCAAAACCACATTGACACGCTATTGGTTACAAGCTTTGGGGCATAAGGGCGCGGTGAAAAGCCCAACCTATACTTTGGTTGAGCCTTATAGTATTGAGCAAGATGACGGTACAACTAAGCTTGTCTACCATACTGATTTATACCGTATACAAGATCCTGAAGAATTATCTCTTATTGGTTTTGATGAGTATCTTGAGGATAAGGACGCCCTAGTCATCATTGAATGGCCAAGTCGCGCTGACAATTATCTACCACCTCCTGCGTTGTTTATTGACATTACCCAAAGCGTAGATGAGACTCGTCAGGTTGAAATAAGACTATCAAAGGTAGGACAAGCACAAGGACTGGACTTATCATTACTAAATATTTAGTTTGGTAAAACACGTTCGGGTTTCACAATATATGACACTCCTCAATGCCAGATAACTATCCAAATACACGTATCAAAAAACTATCACCATTGCTAATCAATCAACTGGCAGCCGGTGAGGTCGTAACGCGTCCGGCAGCAGTGGTTAAAGAGTTGCTAGAAAATGCCATTGATGCTGGTGCTTGCAATATTGAAGTACATATCACTCAAGGTGGTATGGGTATGATAGAGGTAGTGGACGACGGTATCGGCATTCATCCTGATGATATGGTCATGGCAATTACCCGTCATGCAACCAGTAAAGTCGCTGATGTGGCTAATTTGCATGGTATTACGACGTTAGGTTTTCGCGGGGAGGCATTGGCAGCGACAGCGGCTGTTTCTCGTCTGACTTTAACCAGTAGTCATGATGACAGCGGTATTGGTCGTCAGTTACAGGTCGCAGGCGTATTAGAAGATAGCCCAAAGCTAGTACCTGTCGTACATAAACGCGGTACGACGATCACGGTTAAAGATTTATACTTTAACGTACCAGCACGCCGAGGCAATCTAAAGTCTATTGCGACTGAGTTTGGACATATCGAAACCATCGTACGTGAAGTAGCTTTGGCGCGGGCAGATGTGGCACTAAGTCTGTTTCACGATAATAAAAAGCGCTTGGCACTATCGTCAAGTTCTATAGTACCAAGTCTGATGTCTACAAATGACAAATATGAACGCGATCAGTCTGTCGGAGTCAATGGGAGTAGTGACAACACTGATCGTTTGCCATTATCACGCCTTGAGCAAGCAACTGGTATCTCATTAATGGATGACGCATTAGAGGTAATAGTCGATCTATCCAGTCTAATGCAGGCATCTGTAGAATATGCTGACCAAGCAAATGCTAGTAGTCAGGCAAGTATCAATGGTTGGTTATGGCCTAGCGATAAACAAAAGCGACAGCAGGACAGTTTGCCAAAGCTATTATACGTAAATGGCCGTTTGGTTAAAGAACCAATAATCAGTAATCAGATTCGACAGCTTGCACAGCATGCTCAATTAGATGTCATGGGGTATGCGCTTTATTTTGATGTTCCTACTAAATGGCTAAATATTAATGTGCATCCGTCTAAACAGCGCATCAAGATAAGCCCGCTTAACAACATCATGGCGCATTTAAGCCATGCAATTCGTTTAAAGCTAAAAAAGCAAGCTTTGACAAGTAAATCATTGGATGATTTGTCACTTAACATGTCTGCTACTAACGACTTACTACAAAGCCGGCAAGTACAAACGCCTAAATATCCGTATCAGGTGTCATCAGATACGACGTTTTCTAAAAAACTAGCGAACTCTTATTCAGCAAATGCTTCTGTAAAAAAGTCTTATACTGACAAATCATTGCAGCAAGATATTAAGCCTGTGAGTGTAGTTTCAAATGTTAACGTTAATAGCGCTAGTAGTTTAAATGGTTCAGATATATCAATCAAATCTCTACCAGTTTGCTTAGACGTTATTGATATGATGGATAGCGTGATCAGTAAGTTTTCACATATTGAGGCTATTGATAACAAAAAATTGCCTTGGCTGTTATTTTATAATAAAGGCCAGTGTGTGCTGATTAGTGCAGAGGCTTGGCAGTCGAAAATGCGCTCGCTATTCGAGTCACGTATACTGAGTGACAATGTACTTAAAAGAAGCAAACTGCCTGATAGTCCTATATATATCAACCAACAGCTTGCAACTGTAAGTACGCAAATGAGTGCGCAGGATTTGGCAGTTTTTATAGCGGATACAGAAAAGCTGCTAATTGATGAGGCAATCATAAACATTGATCGCAATCAATTGATCTCATTTATGTTGTCGTCTTTACCTGAATAAATTACGACCCAATCTTGAATAAATTACGACCCAATCTAATTATAAAAAGCAGATGACGTGCTTATAAACAGCCAGTCTCTAGTTCGATCTCTAGTTCGACTATTTAAATTATTACTCACAAAGGCAATTCTATGCAGCTTACGTCTAATAGTATCACTCCTAAATTGGCGGATAATAGCGTGGTTTGCTTGATGGCACCAACGGCTAGTGGCAAGACCGCCTTAGCCTATGAGTTATACGATACTGGTCGTTATGAGTTAATCTCAGTAGATTCAGCACTTATATACCGTGATATGAATATAGGTACGGCCAAACCTACGACTACTGAGCTTACGCGTTACCCGCATCATCTAGTCAATATTATTGACCCTATGCAAAGCTATAGCGTGGCTGAATTCGTCAATGATGTCGCTCGCTTGATTGATAGCTGTCACAATAATGGCAAAATACCGCTGTTGGTAGGTGGCACCATGATGTATTACATGGCGTTACTCGACGGGCTATCTCCAGTGCCAGACAGTGAGGACAGTGTCCGCTTGCGGGTAGAGCAGTGGCGACAATCAGAAGGTATTCAGGCACTATTTGACTATCTTGGTAAAGTGGATCCCATCAGTCATCAGCGTCTTCATGCAACTGATACCCAGCGTATTACGCGCGCCGTAGAAGTATATTTGCAAACTGACATTGCTATAAGCGACTGGCAGCGTAAACCTAAGCAAGCACTAGCAGACAATCCACATCAGCATTGGCATGTACTTACAGTGATGCCGGATCGTCCTTGGCTGCATAAGCGTATCGAGCAGCGTTTAGATATTATGTGGCGTGAGGGACTAGTAGCTGAAGTAATTGGTTTGCTTAAAACTTATCCGCTGACACCTAATTTACCATCTATGCGCTGTGTTGGTTATCGGCAGGTCTTAGAGTACTTAATACACATTGATCACCGAGTATTTGAGCAGACACATCTTGATAAGAGGCAGTTTGAAGATGTCTTTGGCAAATTTGAAAACCCAAGCAAACAAAAAGTAGGCCAAGATAAGATGCTGCAATCACAGTTGTTAACGCTTGATAGTCAAACGGAGGCGCTTGCTTGTTATCAAATGCAAAATAAGGCATTATATGCTACAAGACAACTGGCCAAACGCCAATATACTTGGCTACGTAAGCTAACCCGATTATCGAATATCGATAAAGATTTGCATAATAACAACGAAATTGTCATATCTTCCTACGAATCTATGGCGCAAGCTGGAGAGTACCTACGCTAATTGACCCACTGACCGTGGTCAAAAATACTATTAAAGAAACATAGAATATTAAACATCAAGTGGATTTATTAGTAGCGAGGGTAAGTTATAAATACCTACAGTTGAAAAGCACAAATCACAATAAGTTTCAAAGTCTGGCTTAGATAGCTGTTATAATTTGTTAACTTGATATTTATAATATATCGTATTAACTGTCGTTTATTTACTGTTATTGTAAGAGTCACTGATTACTTATTTGTTTACAATAATATAATATTGAAACAAAGTAGAATTGATAAAGAAAAACTGGTGCTTATTTAGATACGTTTTATTGGTAAAACTTATTATTGTATCTTTTTCTAACCATTATAATTAAACAAGCACTTATAATATAATTATATAATATTTGGGAGAGTTTTTATGTCAAAAGGACAAACATTACAAGATCCGTTCTTAAACTCACTACGCAAAGATCGTATTCCAGTGTCTATTTTTTTGGTAAATGGTATTAAGTTACAAGGCCAAATTGAATCATTTGACCAATATGTTGTTTTACTAAAAAATACGGTTAGCCAAATGGTTTATAAGCACGCCATTTCGACTGTAGTTCCAGCACGTAATCCACGAGGCGCCAGTACTACTGCATCATCGAGTAGTAGTATGCAAACCCAAGGTACTAGTGGATATCAAGGTGGGAGTACTAATAGTGGTTTTGAGAGAAGTGGCAGTGTAAGTGGCGGTTTTGAAGAACGTGGCTTTGCTTCTAATCGTAGCGGTTTTAATCGTGGTGGCTTTGGACAGGGACAAGACCGCGGTTTTGAGCGTGGTGGTTTAGGTCAAACTCAGGATCGTAGCTTTGATCGCAGTGGTTTTGGTCAAGACCGCGGTTTTGAGACGCCAGCAGAAAACACTGAATTTGATGACAAATCAAACAACGATTTTGATGATAATAACAATTAATTGATATCATCTGTATCTGTAAAGGTATACTGTTGAAGCCTATTTCAATAAAAAGACCTGCTGCTCAGTGGGTCTTTTTTGTATCAACGATTTAACTATTTTAAGCCTGCTAAATAGTTAAAGGATACAACCAATCAAATGTCTTAGCGATGTCTAAGTAGCACCACTTATATATGTTTTTTAATCAACCCTTCATTGTGCTGTTTTAAGCCATGTTATTAAAATGGCGTTCAATATAGTAAAATATATTATCAATAATAATCACCGAGCCAAACCATGAACAACTGTACAAACAATCTTACCCATGACCAATTTATAACCACTGCTGTTGATGCTATTCAAACTGAGATAGCCGCGTTGGCATTGTTAACTGAACAGATAGACGATAGGTTTGTGCAGGCTTGCGAAATCATTTTGGCTTGTAAAGGTCGCGTAGTCGTGACTGGTATGGGTAAGTCAGGTCTGATAGGGCGCAAGATAGCAGCGACGTTTGCCTCGACTGGTACACCAGCGTTTTTTATGCATCCTGGCGAAGCAGGTCATGGCGACTTAGGAATGCTGGTAAAAGGCGATGTGCTACTTGCTATCTCCAATTCTGGAGAGTCTGATGAAATCAAGACGTTACTGCCAGTGGTTAAGCGTCTGGGCATTCCGCTCATTAGTATCAGTCGGGACAAACGTGGTATGTTGCCACGCGCAGCCGACATTATGTTGACACTTGGCAAGTCACAAGAAGCGTGTCCGCTTAATCTAGCACCTACTTCTAGTACAACAGCGACTTTAGCGTTAGGAGATGCTTTGGCAGTTGCTTTAGTACACGCACGTAACTTTACCTCAGAAGACTTTGCTTTATCGCATCCAGCAGGTGCGCTTGGTCGCCAGCTATTAACACGAGTAGAGGATTTGATGCATAGTAATGTAGATAATCTACCACTCGTTAATCAAAAAGCACCATTACAAGATGCCTTGTTTACGATGTCTGCGGGCCGTTTGGGTATGACTGTTGTGATCGATGATGAACAAAAAGTTGTTGGTGTATTTACAGATGGGGATTTGCGCCGGGGTTTAGAAAAACGTATCGACCTTGCAACCCCAATACAAGATGTGATGAGCACGAATCCCCGCCAAGTAAGTAAGTCGATGCGTGCGTCTGATGCCTTAAGTGTCATGAATGAAAATGCAATCAGTCAGCTATTAATCATAGATGAGGAAGGGCGCTTGGAGGCCATTATCACCGTGCATGACTTGCTACAAGCAGGTGTGAAATAAGCGCTTAAACCGAGTAGGTTTTACATTCAAATAATAATATTTTATAAGAGATAAATTATGCAAGACTTAATCGAAAAAGCAGGGCTGGTCAAAATGTTGGTCTTGGACGTTGATGGTATTTTATCGAATGGTCAGATTATCTATGATGCTAATGGCATTGAGACTAAAGCATTTTCGGTACAAGATGGCGTCGGTATTAAGTCTTTGGCACGTTATGGTATTTTAACTGCTATTATTACAGGCCGTAATAGTCCTATGGTCAATAAGCGTGCTGCAGAAATAGGCATCGATTATGTGGTGCAAGGACGTGATGATAAGCTTATCGCCTTAAAAGAGCTGCTGTCTACCTTAGATCCAGCGCTTGATATTACTGCTGCCGACTGCGCTTATATGGGAGATGATTTGCCTGATATTAAAGCCCTGCAAACCGTCGGCTTTGCCGCGACAGTACCCAATGCGCATGCTGAGGTTATTAGTCGCAGCGATATGGTAACGACGCGCGCTGGCGGGATGGGAGCGGTGCGTGAAGTATGTGATTTGATTTTAAAAGGTCATGGGTGTTATCAAGATTTTATTGCGCACTATACGCTTGATGAAGTACCAGCGCAGGATAATTTATCGTGAATACTCGTGTCTTAATTATTCTAGCATTAATCATTGCCGGTATTGCTGGTTGGTTTTTTCAACAACAAGGTAAGGTCACACCGCCAGTAAAAATAGAAGCCTCCGAGGTTGATTATGAAGCGACTGATATAAAAGCGGTACAAACCAATGAAGAAGGTGAGACTGAATACGAGCTAAATGCCGACTCACTAACGCACAACCCAGTGACCAACCAAGATGAGATGTCAGGTATTACCATGAACTGGGAACCATCTGATGAGCAGCGTTATCAAATCCAAGCAGGTAGTGCTACTATCAACCAACAAACAGGAGAGCTGCGTCTATCTGGTGGTTTTACTTTAGTCAGTGAAGACAAAGCGGATGGTGCATCAGATATTGAGCCTATTAAAGTTACAGGCCAAACGCTTAAAGGAAACACCAAGTCTCGCCAAGTCTATAGCGATGAATCTGTTAAAGTTGAGCAAGGTATGAATCGCTTTGAGGCTTCTAGTATGAAGGCCAATCTTGAAACTGGTGAATATGAGTTTGGGCAAGTTGCTGTGACTTTTACACCCGCTGAGCGTCAGGATCAGGCTTTATTTTAATGCCTTGTATATTACGTATTATTGCCTTAGATAGTTTAAAATATAGTGAGTTCAGTATAAAAGCGATATAGTGGAACTGAGATAAATTTTACGCAGCCTTTGTCTGCGCAGA
>NZ_LNUO01000106.1:0-16569 GCF_001462175.1 Psychrobacter sp. ENNN9_III | reverse complement strand
AAAATTTGGACGTGCCAGGGATCCCAATTTTCTGTGGTTAACTAGTATTTGTTGTTTTTTATCAAAGTAGTAGCTTATGGGTAAACCTGTGGATAACCTGTGGGTGAAATATGGATAACTCCAGTTATAAACTTATCCACAATACTATCCACAATCTTATCCACAAAAAACATGATGTTATCCACAGGTTATTTATGTTAGATTATGCCCCAGTTCAATGAGTGATTTTTTAGCTATTTTATATCATCACTTTTTAGGTGATAACTATAGGTTGTTTTCATTATCAACAAGTCAATACGTTGAAGAATACTTGTTATATTTAGAATATAGGGCTTTTACTTTTCATGATAGATACAGCAGCTATTTGGGATAAGTGTCTGAACGACTTACGTTATCATGTTAAAGATAACGTCTTTACTATGTGGTTAAGACCATTATCAGCACATCAAGAAGCACAAACTCTTATTATTCTTGCGCCGAATGATTATTTTGTCACATACATCAAAAAAAACCATTTGCATGATATTCAGCAGCTAGTGGCCAAACATAGCCAAGGTAGTATCGAAGAAGTTATTGTACGTGTGGATAATGCTGGTCGTGAGTCAGCTGAGAGTAATCAGGCGCAGGCAGACTCCTTGTTGGTAGCAGACAGTCCCTCCCCTACCCTGTCAAGTTATGACTCTGAAACCACACATCATCGCATTGCTAAAGCAGATATTGACGCTAATATGCGCCATACTGAATTGGTTCACTCTGCTGACGCCAAGTCTTTAAGTTACCTTAACCCAGATTTTACCTTCGAGACCTTCGTGACTGGTAAATCTAATAATCTAGCCTATAAAGCATGTTATGAGCTTAGCAAACGTCAATCAAAGAATCGTCATAATCCCTTGTTTATTTACGGTCCTTCAGGATTGGGAAAAACCCATTTAATGCATTCTGTTGCTCATCGCTATTTAAAAAATAATCGAAGTTTTTATTATTTCACTTCTGAAAAATTTATTAATCAATTAGTTTATTCATTAAGAAATAATAAAATAGAAGATTTTAAAAAGAAAATAAAAAAGGTTGATTTATTAATTGTAGATGATATTCATGTATTGGCTGGAAAAACAAAAAGTAGTAATGAATTTTTAACGTTATTTGCTGACTTTACTAGTGGTGATAAGCAGTTGATTTTGGCTTCTGATCGTCATCCATCACAAATGACGGAGTTTGATGAACGCTTTAGATCACGATTTTCTTGGGGGCTGACTGTGGCTGTTGATCCCCCCGAAATTGATACTCGTATGCAAATCTTGCAGAAGAAGGCAGCATCTTATGGAATGGCTCTTCCTAAAGAGTGCGCGCTGTTTATCGCTCAAAATGTGGTCTCTAATGTGAGGCGTTTGGAAGGCGCTTTAAATCAGGTATTTGCCAATGCCAATTTAACTGGGGCACCTATTACTCTTGAGATGGTGCAATATGCACTAAAAGATATCGTGGCAATGCGAGTACAATCCGTCAATATGGACAACATCCGTAAAGTGGTCGCAGAATATTATGACGTTACAGTGAAAGATATCATGGGACGTAAACGTACGCGTAGTATTGCAAGACCACGTCAAATAGCTATGGCGCTAGCACGTGAGCTCACGGGTGATAGCTTTCCTGAGATTGGACAGTCATTTGGCGGACGCGACCATACAACGGTCATGCATGCTTGTGATAAAGTCAATCAATTGCGAGCGGCTGATCCTGCTTTTGATAAGGATTATAAAACGCTTGCACTCATGTTACAGGCGGCATAAACCAGCCTAGAGATACTATATTTTAGTGGAGTGATATGGTTTATAATATTGAGCGCATAAGCGCACAGATAGTTGATGGATTATAGCCAGTAGACAAGGTATTATTAAACCATCGTTTGAATTTTATAAAAATAGAGTCATTTAAATATAGTGAGTTCAGTATAAAACCGATACCGTGAGACTGGGATAAATTTTACTTTACGCAGCCTTTGTCTGCGCAGGCACAGCACGCCAGAAAAATTTATACCAGTTCCGTGTTGAAATATAATGTATCTGTTCTATTTAGAATCGATATAGTTGGTAAAGGTAATAGTAGTAATTGGCTCGCTTATTGCTACTTATCCATGTAACCAATCTAGGTTGCTCGTATTTTCCAATAGCTTTTGCTTTTCTACTACTTATCACTTTCTCACTCTAAAAGAGTAACTGCTTATGAAATCTAACTTTTTGCCTGTCGTTAGCCAAAACTATATGTCGCAAATCTTACGTGTATTGCCGACAGCTATGCTAATAGCATTACCGTTATATAGTCATGCATTGCCATCAGATGCCAACCAACCCATTAAATTGTTGGCAGATAAAGCAACCTATAGTGAGCGTACAGGTGTCACCAGTTACTCTGGTAATGTCATTATTACCCAAGGAACATTAAAGCTTACCGCTGATGATATCACTGTGAATTTATCGCAGCAGCGCAGCATCAATTCAGCAGTGGCAACCGGACGTCCAGCAACCATGCAACAAGTTATCACTCAAGAAAAAGGACTAGCAAAAGGTCAGGCAAACAAGATTGATTATAATGCAGTGAGCGGTATTATTACTTTAACGGGTAATGCAAAACTGGTGCAAAACGGTGCTAGCTTTGCTGGTAATGTCATTCGTTATAGCCTAAAAGCTGGCGATGTCGAAGCGACAGCTGGTGGCAATCAGCGTGTTGAGTTGGTACTGCCGCCCAATAATAGTACCAATCAAAGCAGTATACGCTAAAATAATTTACCAAATCTTATAAGCATTTAAATTTGCCTTAGTATGAGTAACATATGAGTGACAACAGTAGTTTTAATAGCGACCTTGATGGTCATAATACATCTATGTTAAATAACACGTCTACGCCCATTGTTGAACGGCTGACAATGCAAAATTTAGGCAAACGTTACGGTAAGCGCTGGGTAGTCAAAGATGTCTCGTTCTCAGTTGAGCAAGGTCAAGTTGTTGGGCTGTTAGGGCCTAATGGTGCAGGTAAGACAACCAGCTTTTATATGGTGGTTGGTTTGGTCAATATGGACAAAGGCCGTGTGACCTTGGGCAAAATGGATTTGTCCAAGTATGCCATGCATGAGCGTGCCCGAGCTGGCATTGGTTATTTGCCACAAGAGGCCTCTATTTTTCGTAAGTTATCTATCGAAGAGAATATTTTAGCCATTCTACAAACTCGTAAAGAGCTATCAGCTACTCAGCAGACGCAAGAGCTTGAAAAGCTGATTGGAGAGTTTCATTTAGAGCATGTACGAAAATCATTAGGCATGAGCGTCTCAGGCGGTGAGCGTCGTCGCTGCGAGATTGCGCGTGCCTTAGCCGCTGACCCCAAGTTTATCTTGTTAGATGAGCCTTTCGCTGGGGTTGATCCCATCTCAGTTGGTGATATTAAAGATGTTATCTTAACATTAAAAAATCGAGGCATTGGCGTACTCATTACCGATCACAATGTACGCGAAACACTCGCTATCTGCGAAAAAGCTTACATTGTCTCAGAGGGCGCCATCATTGCCGAAGGTACGGCATGTGAAGTTTTAGACAATGAGCTGGTAAAATCGGTTTACTTAGGTAAAGATTTTCAAGTGTAGGTCATGGTTTGCATTGGCTTTTTATTGCTCAAAAAAGCACTAATAGGTGATTAAGCGTACACTGATAATGTCTCACTGACCTTGAGTTTTTGTCTGTCAACACCATTTAATTAAGGTATCTCAACTATTCGCCCATGGTCTTGGTCAGTGGCCATTGGCGTATATTCAACATGTCCAACCTTATTCTTTCTTATCAAAGCTATTACTAATTCATCATAATCTATGATGCCTCTTTTTCTTATCAAAGCTATTACTAATTCATCATAATCTATGATGCCTCTTTTTCTATAAATAACAGTATTTTGACCTCTTTTTAACTTGCAACTTAAATAGGGCGCATACACGATGGCAAAAAACAAAAGTAGCTACGTCTGTCAGCACTGCGGTGCGCATTTTGGTAAATGGTCAGGACAGTGCTCTGACTGTGGCGAATGGAACAGTTTGGTTGAAGCACCAAATGTCAGCATGCCGCATCATAATAAAAATACAGCCAAATCTGCTGCCAATCGAGCAGCACCGCGCAGTACAAACGGTAGTACGTCACCAGGGAACTATTCAGGAACGCAAAGTGCGGTTATGCCACTTAACGCCGTTAGCATGACATTAGATACCCGACTACCAACAGGTATTAGCGAGTTTGACCGAGTATTGGGCGGCGGGCTGGTAGCGGGTTCCGTGGTACTAATAGGTGGTGATCCAGGTATTGGTAAATCTACCATCTTACTTCAAACAGCGACCAATATGGCGCGTGCTGATTCATTAGCAGGTAGTGCGCTTTATGTCACAGGGGAAGAATCACTGGCACAGGTGGCGATGCGAGCCAAACGTCTAGACCTACCTGCTGATCGCTTGCGAGTGTTGGCTGAGACAAATGTAGAAACCATTTGTGCTGCCTTGACTCAAGAGCAGCCTGCTATCGCGATTATTGATTCGATTCAGACCATTTATACGGATGCCATCAATTCGGCTCCAGGCGGTGTGAGTCAAATACGTGAGTCGGCAGCTATTTTGACTCGTTATGCCAAACAAACGGGAACGGCTTTATTTTTGGTTGGACATGTGACCAAAGAAGGTACGCTTGCGGGACCACGTGTGCTTGAGCATATGGTTGACACAGTTTTGTACTTTGAAGGACAGTCTGACTCACGATTTCGTATGATCCGTGCGGTCAAAAACCGCTTTGGCGCGGTCAATGAGTTGGGCATCTTTGGGATGACAGATATGGGTCTTAAAGAGGTTGCCAACCCATCTGCTATATTTCTAAGCCGCTATGATAAGCCTGTTGCAGGATCAGTGGTTATGGTTAGCCGTGAAGGTACGCGCCCGCTATTGGTTGAGGTACAAGCGTTAGTCGATGACTCACAAGGACAGCCAAGACGTATGGCTTTAGGGCTTGATTTTCAGCGTCTATCGATGCTGCTTGCTGTGATGCACCGTCATGGCGGTATCCATACCAGTGGACAAGACGTTTATGTCAATGTAGTTGGCGGCGTCAAAGTAATAGAAACGGGCTCTGATTTGGCAGTACTATTAGCTTGTGCGTCAAGTATTAGAGAAAAGCCATTACCTTCATCATTGGCAGTGTTTGGTGAGGTAGGTTTGTCAGGTGAAATTCGCCCTGTACCAAACGGGCAAGAGCGCTTAAAAGAAGCCATGAAGCATGGTTTTACTCACGCTATTATCCCAAAGTCAAACGCGCCTGCCAGTGACTCACCGCAGTTTAAGGGTATTGTCGTACATGCTGTAGAGCGCCTAGATGATGCAATAGAAAGAGCGTTTGAGATTTACTAGCTATGTCAATAAGAGTATATGTCAATAAAATAACTTCTAAAAACAATATCCACAAAAAAAGTGTCAAACTTATCTGAGTTTGACACTTTTTTATATTTTTACGCGCTTTGCAGATGGCTAATTTTTACATGCTTGCTTTTACATGCTTATAGTTCTCATACAATTTTACAAGCGTCGACTTTAGAATAAAACTATGGACCTGAAACACGTTCAATTGACACGTTACCAACGCCTTTATTGGTAATACCCAAACGTTTGGCTGCGCCATAAGACAAATCTAGAACGCGATTGCCGTGGAATGGACCTCGATCATTCACCTTTACAACCACACTTTTGCCATTGGTTTTATTGGTCACTTTTACGTAGCAATTCAAGGGCAACGAGCGATGAGCAGCAGTCAGACCATTCATATCAAAAGTATCACCGCTGGCCGTTTTACGACCATGAAACTTACGGCCATACCAAGAAGCAAGGCCAGTTTGCTTAAATTTACTCACAGAATTAGAAGCAACAGCAGTCAATCGCTCTAATACATCTTCATCATCGGTAACTTGACTCGTATCATCAGCTAGCAAAGAGCTGTTAATAGCTAGCGATACTGGTTGACGTGCAGATTTTACCAAGCTTGAAGCATTATCATGTTGACGAGTAAGCTCACCAAGGACACGATCAATATGGGAGGCGTTATCTTGAGACAAAGTTGTAAGAGACGTTTTTGCTTCAACTGCGTTAGCATTAGAAGCTACTGCAGAGCCAGCAAACAAACACACTGACATTGTAAGTAGACCAGATAGACGCTTATTCATAGGTACCTCTATAACTTATATATTAAGACCTAATATTTAAAACCTTATGTCGAGCACGACAAAAACGAATGACTCTAATAGCGTGATAGCTTTACTATACTTACCGACAGTACAAGAGCTATAGAGTAGGATTAGTCTTTATATAGGTTTTAAGATATAGACAATCTTTACGGTGCAAATTAATAAAACAAAACCAGTCATCAATAAAACAAAAATATAACTACAATAGTTTGTTATGATTCCGTTAATTTAGGTAGTAGCTTTGAAAAACTAATTGCTCAATATACAGAGTAGCTACGTCTAAAATATAATTAATTGCAATCTTTTTTATTAACTATGTATTGGTTATGTATCAAAGAGTATTAAAAAGAGAGTAACGCAATTTTTTGTAAATGGCAAGTGCTAATAATTAATAACAAATGTCAATTATATATAAAGACATAACAGTATAATTGAATGACTTTGGAAACATTTATGTAACAATAACAATAATTTATATTTTCTATATGCTTAATATTTGTGAATTATTTATTAGGATTACTTTCTTAAATTGTAAAGAAACTTTCTAAAATTTATACATTCTCTTTATATTTATTAATACGAATTTTCCTTTTTAAAATGTTTTTATATATATATTATATTGTGAATATATATAAATGAGTATAAATTAACTTTCCATTTTATATCTCAGCTTGTTCACTTGGTTTTTATGAACTTTTTTTGACTTTAATTTGCATTTTCCTAATATTATTTAAAGTCTATAGCAATAGCGTGTTTATAAACTTATTGCATGGAAAATTAACTGCATATAAGATTTGGGTTAAAGAATAAAAAACCTGCTACATAGTTCCATAAGCAGGTAACGTGTGATCTTATATGATGCTCAACTTTGTTTAGGTCTAATCGCTCTTATGAGTATGGATAGACATCAAAAGTCCAAACCCTCCCATTAATGTCACGATTGCAGTGCCGCCATAACTAATAAAGGGTAGAGGTACGCCGACTACAGGTAAGATGCCTCCTACCATACCGACATTGACAAAAACATAAACAAAAAACGACATGGCAATAGCGCCAGCCAATAGGCGACTATAATTGTCGGGATGCGTAAAAGCAATATAGAGCGCACGTACCAATAAGCATGCGTATATCAGCATCAGTAGTATCACGCCAAATAAGCCAAACTCTTCTGAAAAAGCTGCGATAATAAAATCTGTATGGCCTTCAGGCAAAAAATGCAGTTGTGATTGTGTGCCCTCTAAATAACCTTTACCTGACAAACCGCCAGAACCTATGGCTGTCTTTGACTGAATGATATTCCAGCCTGCTCCTTGGACATCGGCTTCAGGGTTTAGCAGCGTTAGTACGCGTGTGCGCTGATAATCATGTAATAAAAAATTCCAAGCAATAGCGACAAGAGGTATGGCTAGGATGGCTGCGGCTGAAATCAGTCGCCAAGATAGCCCTGCTAAAAACAGAACAAAGAGCCCGCTTGCTGCTACCAACAATGATGTACCAAGATCTGGCTCTTTTGCAATTAGTATGACTGGTACAATGATAATGCACAAAGTAATCATGATACTAGAATATGATGGCGGCAAATCTCGTTTAGATAAAAACCATGCACACATCATTGGCATGCCAAGCTTCATAAATTCTGATGGCTGAACGCTGCCAAATCCTGGTAAATTTATCCAGCGCTGTGCACCCATTCGTACTTCACCAATAATCTCAACCAATACCAGTAATATTAGTCCCATTACATAAAATACAGGCGTCAACGTACGATAGAGACTAGGCGGTACTTGCGCCATAATAAACATGACTGTAAAAGCGACCCCATAGCTGACTGTCTGCCTTAGAACCATACCAACATCTTGAGTCGAGGCACTATATAAGATAGTCAACCCAATACAGCAGATAAGTAGTAACAGTATCGTTAACCACGGGTCTATATGAATATGTTGCAACAGTGTTCGTTCATGACGTTGACCGAAATGATGGCTTTGGCGCGAAAAGCGATACTGGGGATTGGAGGACATAAGCAAGAGTGACTGTAATCAAGGGAGGTATATGGAAAGGATTGGTTTAGAAGTATTTGTCATATAGTGGTAAAAGAATGATCTAATTATAAAAAATGACAATACTAGAGGCAAATAGCAAGATTATTCACCATTATCAGGAGCGATAGTTTAGCTTGCTTGCGTAAAATTTGATAGTATCGATAAAATATTTATTAGTAATAACGACTCACATGACTTATGCAAATAATAGACTTTATAAGTCTTTCTATAAATCTGTCTGCAAACAGACTGATATGTTTATTCTTCAAAAAGACATCTATCCCTCTATAACTCTAAAATCCTATATGACATCAATTATCAAGCCCTTAGCTATATTCATTGTTTGTAGTAGCAGTATCGTTGGACATGCTGCGATTTTGAATGATAGCGAGCGCCGTATTCAAGTACGTCATAGTAGTAGCAATGCTTATGTTGCACCTTCTACCAATACCAGATCGACCGTACTAGGTGGCGATAGTATGCAAGGTTTAATTGAACAAAAACAACGCGAGTATGAGTTTGAGGCCAAACTATCGATTGAAGAAAATAAACGAGTAAATGTTAATACTCGTCGACCCAATTATAATACGTCAAGCATTAGAAAGGTGACGTATAATCCTAAGTACAATACAGCCAGTAATACTTATAATAGTATGGCCAGTATAGATTTTGATGACTGGTTAAATAGTAATAGCTTTCGGGCGCAAGAGGTTGCCAATTATCATCGTTATTTAAGCGCACAGATTGGCGCTCAAAACGTACCGCCACTTGAAGAGCTACTCACTACCGCACGTAGCTGGGATAAATGTGGCTATGAGCCTTATCAGCTACCGCCCCAAGAGTTGTGGTCAAATATCGTCCCTACTTTAAGGCTTTATACCAATCTAAAAAATCAGGGTATCTTGCCTGCAAGTAGTAAGATACGTTCGGTATATCGTAGTCCAGGACTCAATGGCTGTGCAGGTGGGGCAAATAATAGCAAACATATGACTGCGGGAGCTATAGATATTTGGGTACCTGAATACGCAAATGATTTTTGGCAGCTAAGCAACTTACAAGATAATTTATGCCAGTATTGGCAATATCAAGGTCAATCTCATAATTTTGGGCTAGGGTTGTACTCAACTGGTGCGATTCATCTAGATACGCAAGGCTATCGAAAATGGGGGTTTCATCATACTAGTAGTAGCTCGTCATGTCGTTACTAAACCCAAGCAGTAGGTTAGCTTAATGGGCAGAACAAGGTAAAATCCACGACACTAAGTTATTTAAGTATGATTAATGTATTAAGCATGTTTCGAGCCCAAGATAAGTGTCATATTATCGTTTGATTGAACCTTTAGTCATTAAAAGCTGGTCACGTAATCTCAAACCGTGTTCTAATATTGTTAGATAATTGTCCATATTTTATATGGTTTCTTGTTTAAAAAACAAAAAACCATGGTTTGATAAAAGCAGGATTTATGAAGGGTTTTCGCTCAATAATATCAAATGTCTACCGTTTGCATTTAAAGAATATGTTTCATACTCAATCGAATATGCCGTATCTGGCATTGATTGCTATTACGCTATTAGTTGTGCTCATTAGTCATTCTTGTCGCCCAGAACTCTCTGTTGATCATCAAACCAATACTATAATGAATGCGCAAAAACAACTTGAAGCTGCAAAAATTGAAGATAATATAAAAAACTCTTATGCACGCTTAGCTGCCAATCGCACAGATATCTGTCCCAAACTATTACAAAAAGATATGGGCAGTAGTAATATTGAGCGAGTTGATGAGGTAATGGTCGATGATTATTGCGATTATTTTTTATACCTAGATACTGGGCAGCGTCTTGATGTCGATGTCGACAACAGACAAATTGAGGCACTATTAATTGTGCCTACTATACATAATTTTGCTAATGGGGAATACCAAGTAGCATCTTATGATAAACATGTGATCCGATTGGCTTATAATGGAGCCACATATAAGCCTGAACGCTTAAGCTACGATGTGGCGATAACGGTTACGGACTAAATATCTATAGCGTCTCTTTTCATGTTGCATCAAAACCTTCTGCTAAAAATATTACTGACTGTTTACTTCTTTATTTTTCCAAGGGTCATCCTGTCCGACAGTGACGATTAAGAATTTGTCTGGCTCAAGGGTATTGCGTAGGGTCTGATTGACTCCTGATAGCTTTACATTGTCAATACGCGTTATATAATCCGTCAAATAGTTGTCTGGCAATTGATAAAAATTCATCATTCCTAGCAATCCATTAATCCCCGCATTGCTTGCAAAGCCCATGGGAAAACTATTCTTCATATTGTCCGTAGTTAGACGCATCTCATTATTAGTAATCCCGCTATCTAACGTATCATCAATAACTGCTAAGCTGGCATCAATAGCATCAAGAGCCTTATCATTGCGTGTCGAAAAACCTATTTGATAAGGACCACGAGCCAGCATTGGATTCATAGAGCCTGATATACCATAGGTATAACCGAGGTTTTGACGAATCTCAGTCATTAAACGCGCATTAAAATTACCACCTGCTAATACTTCGTTGCCAATAGCAAAGTTGGTTTGTTGTTGCTGCGCTTGAGGATCGGTGGCGCGCTTACTACCTAATTGACCCATCAATACTGTGGTTTGGGTGCTAGGAAAGGGGATATGGATATGCTGTGCTTGGGTGAGAGGTTTCGGCTCAGGTAAAGCATCAGCTGCCATACCTTTAGGTAAATTAGCAGTAATGTCTTCAGCGAGTTTTTTAGCTTGAGCGAGCGTCAAGTTACCAGTCATTGCTAATGAAGCGTTGGCAGCGACAAGGTAGCGGTTTTGAAAATCAGTCAGATCTTTTTTCTCGATGCTAGGTACAGTCTCAAGCGTGCCTGATGAAGGATGAGCATAAGGATGATTGCCATATAGTGCTTCATCAAAAGCGAGGCTGGCAAGGCTATTAGGATCTTGTTTTTGTTGTTGCAAGCCAACCAATAAACGTGCTTTATTACGCGCTAAAATTGATTGATCAAAATTTGGCTTTGTCAGTATTTGCGTCATCAAGTCAATGGCAGGTAAAAGATGATCGTCATCAGAGAGGCTACGTAACGAGACGATAAACATATCTTTATAGGCACTACTATTTAAATTGATCCCTAGTGTTTCGACCGCCCGCGTAAAGTCATCTTCGTTCAAGCTTTCAGTGCCTTGTGTGAGCATCGTCGCAGTCATATTGGCAATACCAAAACCGTTTGCACGTATATTACCATCGCGTGCGCTACCAGCATTAAAACGCAAATCAATATCGACGATAGGTAGCGTGGTTGCGCGTACAAAAGACACGGGCACGCCAGTTGTAGTTTTAAAGTGTTCGATAGTTGGTACAGTCACTTGTAACGGTTTAACGTCGTTAAGGCTAGTAAGCTTAGACAATGCGGCAATAGGTGCGTTTGCATCGATCGCAGCAGTAGGCTCACGATATTCTTCAGCACCGACTGAGTCTGCATAAGCTGGAGTAATAAACACAGTCAAACCTAACATGATGCTGGCATTGAGATAGGACTTACGAACAAGTTTGGATTGGCTGAAATCTTTATGTTGAGACGTTTTTTTTATCAGGGATGTAAAATTTTTTAGAGTCATTTCTTTCTTCTTATAAATGTTCTTAAATAATGAGTTTCTTAAAAATGGAGTGCAGAACTATGGCAAACATTACAATCTTGTTTCTCGCACGGAGTTTTAAGCATTGATTGTTAATTATTCACTTGTGTTTTGCTTGTCTCAGCTTTATCCGTCTTTTCTTTAGGTGGTACGATATGCATTACCGTCAAATTATCTTTTACGAGATACTTTTTGCTAGCAGACTGAATATCAGCGACGCTCACGCCATCAAGCTTTGCAGGTAAGCTTGCAAGCAGTCTGTCATCAAGCCCGATAGATTGCAGCGAACCTATCATGCGTGCTTGGCCTTGCATGCTGTCTTGCGCATATACTAAGCCTGTAACGGTGTTGGTTTTGGCACGACTTATTTCATCAGCATTGATAGGATCAGTGGCGAGTTTATTAATTTCAGCCGTAATAGCATCCTGTGCTTGCGTTAAGCTCACGCCCTCACGCGGGGTTGCTTGAATTAAGAACAGTCCATCACCGCGATCAAGTAAGTCATAAGAAGTTCCGACGCTGGTGAGTAAACCTTGCTCGCGTATGAGTCGGCTCTCTAAGCGCGCCGATAACCCGCCATCTAAGACATCTTGGGCAAGTGAAAGCGCATAAGCCTGCTTTTCATTGTCCGAGCCAACGGTTGTTAGGCTAGGGACGTTATAACCCATTAATAATACGGGCACTTGTACTGCCTGCTCAGAGTCAACTTTTTTATAACCACGAAAGCCTTGTTGCTTTACTGCAGGGCGTGTTGGTAATTTGCTGGCAGGCAGATCACCGAAGTAGCGTTTAACTTGCGCCAAGACCTCTTCTGGGTCAACGTCACCGACGATGACTAAGGTTGCATTATTAGGTGCATACCAAGTCTTATACCAATCTTTTAACTCTGCCAGTTCAATCGATTCAAGCTCGCTCATCGGTCCGATGACAGACTCACCTTTAGGACTATCAGGTAGGGCTAATAGTCGAAACGATTCGTAAGCTTTGGCAAGAGGGTTGTCGTCAGTACGCTGGCGGCGCTCTTCCATAACTACTTGATGCTCTTTAACAAAAGCTTTTTCATCAAAGACTAGATTGGTCATGCGATCTGCTTCTAATTCTAAGGCTAAAGGCATTCTATTGGCTGGGAATAGCTCATAGTAGCCAGTGTAATCGTAGCTGGTAAAAGCGTTATTAACGCCGCCAAACTTAGCAATCAAGCGTTCATAGTCATCACTTGATACATTCGCTGTCCCTTTAAACATCATGTGTTCAAGCAAATGTGAGATGCCGCCTTTGTTTAACGGCTCATCTGCCGAGCCAACCCGATACCAGATCTGCGTCATCACCACTGGCGCACGATGATCTTCTTTAACGATGATTTTTAGTCCATTTTCTAACTGATATTCATGCCGACCTGACATATCGATAGCCAAATCCGAACTCGCGGCTGGCTTAGCAATTACTGAGTCAGGCGTAGCCGTTTGCTGGAAGTTGCTGGTTTGACATGCAGTCAAAGTAGTGGCAAGCGCTAAGGCACAAACAACGCGTAGCGAGGTAGCAGATAATGATGAAGACAAGGACATAGGGTTTTCTACTTATAAAACAGTGGATAATGAATTTTGGCTAAAAATAAAAAAAGTTTAAGCGCCTAAAAGCTAAATGCAAGGTACTATATTGTTTTATGTCCACCAACGATGACACTGGCGGTTGGTTTAAATTCTTGCGTTGTGCTACAGCCGGTAGTTGATAACAGGAGTATGGAGATAACTGTTGCAAGTCCAATATTAATAATAGGTGCCAAACGAGAAGGTCGTGCGTCAAGGTTATTATTGGCTTTATAAGTTGATATGGGTAGTATTGACGATGACATAAGTATTCCTAATATTTAGTTTGTATAAGGAGCGATTTTTAAACTCACCTTTCATCTCAGTATGGCGCTACAAATATTACAAAATCTTTTTTAGATCATTAATCAAGTCAGCTGTTGGCTCTAATGCTTGCAAAGATGCGCAGCCGACTGTCGAAAAAGACAATATTGCTAACAGCAAGGATAGACCTAGAAGATTAGCTTTTCTATTGATAAGAGCATACTTAGTGTCAGATTCTATAGACCTTGATAAATGCTTGCGCTGTGGTAAAGATACATGTTTTGAGATGCAGGTTTGTGTTAAAAATGGCATAGCAGTTCCTACTCAGTGAATAAAGAGACTGGACGTCTAACGAATAGCACAAGGTGAGTAAATATAAGCTTGACTGTAGCGAAATTTACTTTTATCAAGGTCAGATTTTTGTGTCTAAACCTTAACCAAATTCTATGATAACTCTACTATTACTGTATCATTAGCTATCACGGTCAGCGCTAAGCGATACTTGAATTATGCTAAACTAGCACAAAAATGAAGCTTTCGTTTTGATGAAATTAAATATACTGATGTTAATTGCACCATTATCCATTACAAAATAAATATATTACTGACATTATGAACTTTTAGGGCAAGCTTATGAACAATCCAAATAATGCCAATCGCGTGGTCATCAACCTTGATGGTAGTCTTGATGATTTAGATGACGATGATATTACCTTACCAAGTCTACCGACGCAATCAGTCCCCATTATCGATGAGCCTGACACCGTCATCAAAGCTGATGAGCAAAACCACGACGTCAGTCAGACGACAAGCGCAGACACAGCAGGTGCAGAGTCAGCAGAACATATAGCGTTGGGTGCACCGATTATAATGCCTGAAGGGCAGCGTACGGGCGATGATGCTCTGGTTAGTAATGACCAAATTGAAAACAAAGTTAGTCCTACTGCTATACCCAAAATGCCGCTACAAGAGCAGTGGACTGATAATACTGCCAGCAAGCATTTACCTGTTGGCGCCAAACAAGCCAGCATCGACGATGCTGTAAAACAAGCTGCACCAAGTACGCCCCAAGCATTGGCTGGCGATGCTACAAGCCAAAAAGAATCGCTGCAAGAAGACGAGACGCAGGGTCGCCAAAAAGGCAGCTGGTTCAACCGCATGAAATCGGGGCTAAGTAAGTCGCGTAAGAATCTTGCAGAAGGTATGGTGAGTATTCTTATTGGCGGTAAAGAGATCGACGATGAGCTGTTAGAAGAGGTGGAAGATCAGCTGCTAGTTGCTGACATTGGTGTCAATGCAACCAACCGTATTATCAAGAGTTTAACTGAGCAAACCACGCGCGGTGATTTGATTTATGCGCATTCATTATATAAAGCACTGCAAAGTGAGCTTGTGGATATATTAACGCCAAAAGTTGCGCCCTTGGTCGTCGATACAAGCAAAAAACCATTTGTTATCTTGGTAGTGGGTGTTAATGGTGTGGGTAAAACGACCACCATCGGTAAGCTTGCCAAGCGCTTACAAGGCGAGGGTAAATCAGTCATGTTGGCAGCTGGTGACACTTTCCGCGCTGCCGCCACTGAACAGCTACAAATCTGGGGGGAGCGTAACAGCATTCCGGTTGTGGCTCAAGGCCACGGCTCAGATAGTGCTTCTGTTATCTTTGATGCCATGCAATCTGCCAAAGCCAAAAATATTGATGTGTTGATAGCTGACACCGCTGGGCGCTTGCAAAACAAAACGCATCTGATGGCAGAGCTTGAAAAAGTAGTACGTGTCATGCGTAAAGCGGATCCAAGTGCGCCTCATGAGGGAATGATCGTTCTTGATGCGGGTACAGGTCAAAACGCCATTAACCAAGTGGAGCTGTTTAATAAAGTAGTGCCATTAACGGGCATTACCATTACTAAACTAGATGGTACTGCTAAAGGCGGCGTTGTATTTAACATTGCCGAAACCACGGATGTACCTATTCGCTATATTGGGGTTGGTGAGTCAATCGATGATTTGCGTGCCTTTAGTCCAAAGCAGTTTGTCGCAGCACTTTTTGATACAAATGAAAGTTAAGCTTTTTTGCAGTTTTGGTATTATCTTATTGGCACTAAGTTGGAGACAGTTATGATAGTCACTACAGCAAGATTTGATCAATATCAGCTAATTATAATGGCCAATGCCAGTAAAAATAATACGCCCAAGCTGACTGAAGTTAACTGGCTTGTAGAAGGTCAGTCATGGCGTCACTCAAAATCATTCGCTAAGCTCAAAAAGCACTACCAGCTTAGCGATGATGATTTTATATTTATAGACAAAAACGACTTAAACAGTAATGATGCTACTCAATCTTTACTACTGACGGCCATCGACCAGCTTTATGAATATACCAATGGCAAACGCAATACTTTTGCTCTGCCATTAGACATCTCTTTGGGTACCGAATTTCAGCAGCAGGTATGGCAAGCTCTACAAGGTATCAATCATGGCGAAACCATCAGCTATGCGACACTGGCAAAGCGCATTGGCAATCCTAAGGGCTTTCGTGCGGTGGCTAACGCTAATGGCAAAAACCCTTTTAGTATTATTATTCCTTGTCACCGAGTGATTGCTAGTGATGGCAAGCTGGGTGGTTATACTGGTGGATTAGATAAGAAGCGTTATCTACTTGAGCTTGAGGGGTCGATGAGCGTTATCTACTTGAGCTTGAGGGGTCGATGAGCAAGTTCTAATTATAGTAAAAGTGTATGAGAAGCAAGAAAGCCAAACGCTAAAAACGTTTGG
>NZ_LNUO01000105.1:0-6178 GCF_001462175.1 Psychrobacter sp. ENNN9_III | reverse complement strand
CCTCCAAACGCTAAAAACGTTTGGCTTTCTTGTATTAAACTATCAATTATTAAATGAGCAATGATATCTATTGTTCAAGTTGTGCCATGACATCAGCAGAGAAGTTTACGTTGCTATAAACCTCTTGCACATCATCTATATCTTCTAACATATCAATCATTTTCATGACTTTTTCGGCATCATCGACATTGTCTATCTCAGCAGTGGTGGATGGCGACATAGTCACCTCAGCATTGTCAGAGACCAATCCAGCTGCATTAAGTGCATCTTTGACTTGACCAAAGCTGTCGACTTCGGTGATAACGAGTAGCGATGTTCCATCGTTTTCGATATCGAGTGCGCCTGCATCTAGTGCAGTGAGCATGACTTCATCTTCTAAGTTTACGTCATTAAAAGTGATTTCACCGCGCTTAGTAAATAAATAAGCGACTGAACCTGAAGTGCCAAGATTACCATCGAATTTGGTAAAGGCGTGACGCACTTCACTGACGGTACGATTGACATTGTCAGTCATCGTCTCGACCAAAACAGCGACACCGCCCACACCGTAGCCTTCATAGCTGATCTCATCCATGTTTTCAGTATCGCCGCCGCCTGTGCCACGATCAACCGCGCGATTAATAGTATCGCGGGTCATATTGACCGACAAGCCCTTTTCTATAGCGGCACGAAGACGTGGGTTTTTGTCAGGATCAGGATCTCCTTGTTTAGCGGCAGAAACAATTTCACGAATAACCTTGGTAAATACTTTACCTTTTACTGCATCCTGACGGGCCTTGCGATGTTTGATGTTTGCCCATTTTGAATGACCTGCCATATTATATCCTTAAGTGCTATATGCTTTTTAGTATGATCTCAATGTCGTCATACCTATTATAGATACTGCGTTATAACCAAGTTTGTCTATTTATAGTGCGTACCAATCTCAGCATAACTAAGCGTCGCATGTACTGCTATGACGTTATAAGCTTACGCTGGTATGAGTAATTTGTATGTTGTTGAGCACTATTTTTTGCTACACTGTGGCATCTTATATGTTGCAACAACGGCTATAGACGCTCAATATTATAGACCAATTTTGCGTATTTTAAATAATTTGCGCTTATTCATCACACTTTAAATCATTAAGTGCTATCCAGCCATTGATTTTACGAAGCCACTGATTCTATGAAGCAACCGACTGCTGAAGCTATTACTCATTTACGTAACCGCATTCATATCATTATTGAAGGCACAGACACCCGTTTGGGTAAGCTCTTTGATATTGTATTATTGATTGCGATTTTGGCCAGTGTGGCCATAGTAATGCTTGATAGTGTGTTATATATGCGCTTGCAGTATGGCACGCTGTTTTTTTATGCAGAATGGTTTTTTACCATTTTATTTACGATTGAGTATAGTCTCAGGTTATTCTCAGCACCCAATCGCCTTCGTTATGTTTTTAGTTTCTTTGGTATAGTAGATTTATTGTCTGTATTGCCAAGCTATCTAAGTCTAATGTTTGTGGGTGTACAGTACCTGCTCGTGATACGTATTCTACGTATTTTGCGTATTTTTCGTGTCCTCAAGCTTAAAGCTTACATGCAGCAAGCAGGTTTTTTGGCTTCTGCGCTTAAAACCAGTCAGCAAAAAATCACCGTGTTCTTCTTGTCGCTTGTCCTATTGGTAACAATCTTTGGCTCAGTCATTTACGTGGTAGAAGGACCAGAGAATGGTTTTACAAGTATTCCATTATCTATTTATTGGGCAGTCGTTACCATGACGACAGTAGGATACGGTGATATATCGCCAAAGACACCGCTGGGTCAAGCAATTGCGACCATGGTCATGATTACAGGTTACTCGATCATTGCAGTGCCAACGGGAATATTTACCTCAGAGCTGGCACGTAACATGCGACCACAACTCAATCCTATTACTTGCCCTAATTGTGGAAAGTTTGGTCATGCCGTTGGCGCAACGTTTTGTGATCGTTGTGGTCATGCGCTGCATGTCTAAAAGTCCTTGATACTACTATTGTGTTTTTTATGAGTCAATATATTCATCAACTAAGGATGAGAGATCGATTTCAACACCAAGGTTTACCAAGTTCCAATATTGTCCCGATACAGTACGATCAAGCATCATCGTCGTTGCAGAAGGCTGAAACTGACCAAAGTACTTTAGGGACGTACGCATTTGAGCAATGGCTTCATGATGGACTTGACTACTAGAAAAATCAAAAGCGCCTACTTGGTAAGGCAAAATAGATAAAGGTTTGAGACCAATAGCGAGCCACTCTTGATAAAATTCGCCAGGAATGTCAGTGTCATCAGTCCGGCGTATTTGTAGCGCAATCAAGTCTTGTTCAAGAGCAGTTACATCACCTTTTATAGCATGCCTTGCAAATCGTCGAAATAACTGCACTTCGTTATCACTATAGCTGCGAATACCACCAAAATCATAGGCGACTACGCTGCCATCAGTTCGAAAGGCAAAGTTACCTGGATGAGGGTCACAGTGCATTCGGTATAACCCAAATAGCTGACCTGCTGTAAAATGGAACAATCTTACCGCTATTTTTTGCTTGATATCATTGTCCCATGATGCAGCTTCGGTTAACGTATCTCCCATCTCTTCTGTCAAGGTCAAAATACGTTTAGAAGAGTGACTGCCAATGACTTTGGGTATGATAAGTCCTTCATCTTCAGCATGGAATGCACCAAATACCCGCAAGTTATGCGCCTCTTTAGTATAGTCAAGCTCATCATAGAGGCTTTGCCGTATTTCATTAAATAGCTTATCTTGTAGTTCGCGGCTCATATTAAGCACGCCAGCAATCTTCAATGCCATACGTACTTGTTTTAGGTCACTGTCACAATTTTCATCCACATCGGGATATTGAACTTTTACCACGACCTTTTGGCCAGAGGGGAGAGTGGCTTTATGTACTTGACCGATAGAAGCAGCTGCAAAAGGGGTTTCTTCAAATTCATCAAACAGCTCATCGATAGGCGCTTTAAGCTCGCGCTCGACTTGCCGGCGAATCTGCGAGTAGGGCATGGGCGGCGCGTCTTTTTGCAGTTTTTCTAGTGCTGTTGCCACCTCAGGCGGAAACACGTCTTTATACTGTGAGGCAATCTGTCCTACTTTCATGACAGCACCTTTCATCTCGCCAAGGGTCTCAGCGATTTGAACACCCACATCTTGCATCAGCGCTGAGCGTGCTTGCAAACGTTTTTCTTCGTCACTAGAGAGGTGCTTTAGTGAGTTTTTAGCGGCCTTTCCTGCAATACTCGCAGTCATGCCAGCAAGTTTCATAAAGCGTTTTCCGGACGATTTTGCCATTCATATCACCGTATATTAATTTTTGGTTTTTGTCCAAAGATTGAAAATTGACTTAAGAACAAGTCGTACGTATTTAATGCAATTTTTCTACCAATAAAAATATTCTATATCAAAACTAAATTGGTGTTTATTAACTCTATATTTTCTTAAGATTCATTTAAAGTAGGTATTAGTGCAGAATTATCCAGATCAATATCGTATAGATTTACCAGCCAGTAATCGAGCGCCATCTGATAACCCAAATGACCCAAACCACATATTACTCCCACTGCCACATCACTCAAGTAAGAGTGATGACGAAAAGGTTCACGAGTATGAACGTTTGAGAGATGCACTTCTATAAATGGCTTTTGAGTGGCCAGCAAGGCATCGCGAATGGCGACTGATGTATGAGTAAACGCAGCTGGATTAATGATAATAGCATCTACTTGTGAGCCTTCATCTGCTAATAGACCATGCTGTTGAATCGCATCAACGAGCTGACCTTCATGGTTGGATTGAATACAAACAAGCTCAACATCATGACGGGCTGCTTGTGCTGTCAAACGTGTTTCGATGTCGCTAAGCGTGGTGTGACCATAGATGTCGGGCTCACGCTTGCCTAGTAGATTTAGGTTGACCCCATTAATGAGCATTATTTTACGTGTGGGGGGATTGACTGTTTTTTTGGCCGTTACTGAAGAAGAAGGGTCACTCATACGTTTCTCTATGAATTAAAGGGAAGGTAATATTGGATACTCACAGTATAAATAAACAATAAACTGATTTGTCAGATATGGGACTTTATCACAATAGCTCAATTATAAGTTTATAAAAAATTACATAGAAAACTTACCTAAACGTTAAAAATCATGTTAAATGGCTTTGTGTTGCTAAAAACCCATGCTATTGTTGCTAAAAACCCATGCTATGATATTTTTAAGTAGTAAGTCTTGCAACTGTGTTGCTATTGCTTTTGAAGCAGTTATAAGGAGCAATCATCCTCAAGTGATGACGCAACATCGGTAGCAAGCGTATTGAGACACGACGACTTCAACTAAGAAGGCGTTTTTATTATTCAATAAAAATAAGTGTCCTTATGTACTTTAAGTACAAATTTTAAACAATGGCATTTAAATCGTTATTTAATAAATGGTTTAAATACTGATTTCATAGTCTTAGACCCCGTTTACATGCAATGTCGCAAAGGAAGTTGGGGCTGAGTGTAATTTTAGGAAGCAATATTATGTCAGATCGTGAGCAAGGTGTCGTTAAGTGGTTTAATGATTCAAAAGGCTTTGGTTTTATTCAACGTAACAGCGGTGAAGATATCTTTGTCCATTTCCGAGCGATTCAAGGTGACGGTTATCGTTCTTTAAAAGATGGCGAAAAAGTTGAGTTCAACGTAGTTGAGGGCCAAAAAGGCCTGCAAGCTGAAGAAGTCAGAAAAGTAGAAGACTGATCCATTTATTATAGCAGTTTAGGTTTAATAGTTTTATTGACTGCTGATATACTACTGAGTCAAGCCTGTCTAAGATTACCGATGTTGAACTGATTGCAACATGGGTATATACAGACTTTGGGCTTGGCTTTTTTACGTTAAGGCTTTATCAAGGTTTATAGTAAGCTTGTTATGACATGAGTCTGTTGCCACTAATATATAAGGATGATTTTTTGAGTAATTTTACGACATTTACTGATCTACCACTCTCAGAGCCAACATTGCGGGCGATCAGTGATTTGGGCTTTACTGCACTAACGCCTATCCAAGCTCAAATATTACCACACACCTTAGCGCATCAAGATGCAATTGGGCAGGCGCAAACGGGAACAGGAAAGACGGCGACTTTTTTAATTACTATCATAGAAGCTTTACTCAAGCGTCCTTTTCATCATGAAGAAAAACGGCATTTGGGCGAGCCGCGTGCTGTGATAGTAGCACCGACGCGTGAGCTTGCCCAACAGATTTTTGACGATTGTATTGCTTTGACAAAATATACAGAATTGCACAGTGTGTGTATTATGGGCGGTACCAATTACGAGACTCAGCAACACGAGCTTGAGCGTCAATACGTTGATATTCTGGTTGCGACACCTGGACGTTTGATTGATCTTATGCACAAAAGCATGCTCTATTTGGATCGTGTAGAGGTGCTAGTATTGGATGAAGCGGATCGTATGCTTGATATGGGTTTTATTCCTGATATCAAGCGCTTGGTTGGGCGGATGCCAGCGAATACGGATCGCCAAAGCTTATTGTTCTCAGCCACGTTCAATCAAGATGTTATGAATCTTGCTTACCGCTGGTTGCACGAGCCACAGTTTGTCGAAATTGAACCTGAACACAAGACTAGTGAGCTGGTAGACCAACATTTTTATCTATTGACAGAAGATCAGAAGTTAGAGGCGTTGCAGCGTATTATCAATGATACGGCAGTAGACAAGGTTATCATCTTTGCCAATCGTAAGGATCAAGTGAAGCGTCTGTATCACAAACTGCGTCCAGCTCATAAAATCGTTATGTTATCAGGTGATGTGATTCAGCAAAAACGTGAAAAATACTTACAGCGCTTTAAAGATGGTCATGCATCGATATTGGTTGCAACCGATGTGGCAGGGCGCGGCATTCATGTCGATGATGTCAGTCACGTAGTTAACTACACTTTACCAGATCAGCCGGATGATTATGTACATCGTATCGGTCGTACAGGGCGCGCTGGACAAACAGGTATTAGTATCAGCTTTGTAAGTGAGGATGATGCTTTTAATTTACCGGCGTTAGAGAAGCATTTGGATACTAAGTTCAGCCTTGAGCAATGGCAGCAATAATGCTATTGAGATTAATGTAGCTACAAAAAAGCCTGCAACGATA
>NZ_LNUO01000104.1:0-7385 GCF_001462175.1 Psychrobacter sp. ENNN9_III | reverse complement strand
AATGGGCCGCCATGTGCAACGATATTACGTTGCAGGCTTTTTATTTGAAATGCTTTTTAACTATGGGGTTTTAACTCAATCTAAGGATAATTATTGAGAATGATTCATAGTGTTTGAGTTGGTATCCATGTTATCCATATCGTGCATACTATGATTCATTTGGCTCATATCATAAGAGTCTGTCTCAGACATCAAGGCAGAGTGGTTATCATGATTCATCTGAGTATGACCACCGTGGTGCATATTAGACATCGCAATAGGCACAAGGGCAACGGCCAAACCAGACACTACCATGATGGCTCCATTTAGCTGGCGCAAGCGAAAGCGCCCAATCTTATCGCGCATCCAGTGAACTGTCTCATGAGTGGCAACTAACATCGGTACTGTACCGAGGCCAAAAACAAACATCAGCGCTGCACCGCCTATAGGGTTATGAGCGACGACTGCGATGAGGAGGGCGCCATACACGAGACCGCAGGGCAAAAATCCCCATAATAGACCAGCTACTAGAGCACGTGGGAAAGTAGTGAGCGGAAATACTTTTTGGCGTAAGGGGCTAAGGAATTGCCAAAAACGCATACCAAAACGCTCAAGCTTGGTCAAAAATGGAGCACCCAGCATAGTGACACCTACCAGCACTAAAACCGCGCCCAGTAATAGACGCGGCATGCTATTGCCTATCATCAGAGGCTCAAGTACGGTTGTACCAATCAATCCAGCCAGCAAACCCAAAAACGAGTAGCTAAGCAGACGTCCAAGATGATAAGTGGCTATCAAAACACGGCGCTTGACTGGACTGACATCTTTCATTGACAATCCAAACGCACTTACCAATCCGCCACACATGCCTAGGCAGTGCGGTGAACCAAAAAACCCCATTAGTAATGCTGCAACTAATAATGCTGTGGTCATAAGCAGCACCTCTCAAAATAAGTAGTAAACGAAGACGGTATTCTATTAAAAGTCAAAACAATAACGCCCTCATAAAATCAAAGTTTTTAAAATTTTAATGCCGCTCTTTATTATCGAGACCAGCGTTATCATTAGTATTCAGTGGTTTACGAGTATCCAAATCCAAGCTTTCGGCATCAGCAGCAGTAGACATAGTATCCGTTTGCTCAGCAGAATTAGCTGGTTTATGCGACTGGATAACTTGACGACGCTCTTGACGATCATCCAATATAATGCGCTGTGAGGCGTTGTCTAAATCCTCAAACTGATTGGATTTTACAGCATAACGAACGGCCCAAATAGCTACCACGAACAGCATCAAGCTTAGTGGAATCAATAAAAATATACTGAGCATGGCAAACCTCTTAAATAGCCGTTTATTCTATTATTATACACTTATTGCAAGTGTGATAAATTTAACTTTATAAGTGAAATTCATGCAATTAAATCTGCACAGTTTTGAGACATTCGTATCTATTGATCAAAGGTTTTGACTGCGTTACCTCGGGGCGTTAACAATTGTTGAATGCTGACTTCATCGGCAAGTCGGCAATCTAATTGTGGGCGCAAGACATCGCGTAAATAGGCAGCTATTTCATAAACCGCACGTCTTGAATGGCTTAAGTTTTGTGCAGGTTCCATCCAATCAAGTGGTACAGGAAGTGGTGCATTTATAGGCGTGCTATGAATTCCATTTAAGGCAAATTGTCTACGTGCTCGTGCCATATGATAATTATCGGTAACAAGGTAGACATGGTATAAAGGCACGCGCTTGGCGGTAAACCGTGCATTTTCACAAGTATTCATACTGGCATTTTCGCTAATAGGTTCATCGATGCCATGCTCTATAAGCCACTGACTCATCCAAGGGGCTTCTGCGCCACTGATAATGATAGGTAGGGGTAAGTCATGATAAGCAATAGCAGCGGTACGAATACGGTTCAGACTATAACCATTAAGGATAATTTGGTTGTTGTTGTCGTTCGTAAGACCGCCACCAAGGACAACGTAGGCAGAGGGTGTTGAGCCCATATCAGTAGCTGGTATCGCAGGCAATGACAAATGATCAAACACATAAATAACTGCACGAGAAAATAGTGGCGTGAACAGACTAACAAGAACCAGTATAATCGCTGTCGAACCCAATAAAAAAGTTATATTGATGATACGGAACACTTTAATCATGCGTTCAGCTGCGCGCAAGTAGTGACGGGACAGCTTATGAGACCATGAGCGCTTCTTAGACCCCATGCTCACCATATCCAACTGTACCATCAGCATTAACCCAAACCGGCTCACGAGCTAAAGTGATGGCAAACTTTTTATAAATACAGCTTATGATATGGTTTTGGGCTGCTACCACATCAGCTTGGGTGGCTTGATAAGGAGCGTGATTGGTAAGGACTAATGCTTGTTTTTTATGGGTAATAATTGGTTCAATACCGCCACCTTTTAAGCCTGCTTGCTCTATTAGCCAACCTGCTGCAACCTTGACTGTCGAATCTGGCATCGGGTAACCGACGATATCAGGATAGATGGTCTGTAATGATGTAAACTGGCTTTGAGTGATAATAGGGTTTTGAAAAAAGCTACCGCAGTTGGGTAGCTGGCTAGGGTCAGGGAGTTTTTGTTGTCGTATATCAATGATAGCGTGCATTACATCTACAGGAGCCAATTGACCACGCCCTTGCTGCTCAGCATAGCGTTGAGCCACTGTATGCACATCACCATAACTGGCCAATACCTTTGTTGCATCGGTATGCAAACGAAACCCCACCCGGCTGATTAGCCAAGTATTCGGTGTGCGCTTAAAAATACTATCGCGGTAGCCAAACCCACAGTCAGCAGCAGTGAGATGGTGCCAAGCTTTGGTCGGTAAGTGATAAGCGCGAACATACTGCAAACGGTCCTCTAGCTGCACACCATAAGCACCGATATTTTGTACAGGAGCTGCACCAGTGAGCCCTGGAATTAATGCTAAATTTTCTAGTCCGTACCAGCCTTGATTGACGGTATGAATAACCAAATCATGCCAGTTTTCACCTGCCATAACCTCAATATCGACATAGTCTTGGGTCCGATCGATAAGCGTAATACCACGCATGTGCGGTCGTAATACGATCGCTTGCAGATGCGTGGGCAATAAGACATTGCTACCACCAGATAGCACAAACAATGACGGATTAGGCTCAGTATTGTTTGTATAACTTGCCATAAAATGGTCTAGCTGTGCCTCCTCCGTCAATGTCACTACAGTATCAGCGATGCAAGCGAGCGCCATCGTATTGGCGTAAGACAGATCATGCAAGCAATCGTACTGAGCATTAGGAGCATGGTGCAAATCTATAGACATAACACGACCTATTAGACAAATAAATAAAAGCTATCAAAGCAACAGCTGAATATCAGCTAGGCTTTAATGCGCTGGCTATTATAAGGGATATACGGTATAAAAGCAGATAAAATGCTTGGATTTTGCTGTTTGGTATTATGACACTTACTCATTCAAACAACCCTTACATAGCCTTCCAGCTCTCTATCCATGCCTTCGCGCTCGACTCAATACGTTCAATGACATCTTCAAAATCATCTCCGTCACCTTTGTAGGGATCTGGAACGTCATCACCGCCATAAGTAGGATCTTCTTCGCTAAATAACGCCAGTTTAGCCAACGATTCTTGCGATGTATTGTCAATGCTATCTTTCAATGCTTGCAAGTCAGCCAAGTTCTGAGAATCCATTGCTAGAATTAAATCAAAGTCACGAAAGTCATCAGCATTTACCTGACGTGCAACCAATTTACTAATGTTGTAACCATGACCTTTAGCATGACGCTGCGATCTGACGTCAGGGGCATTTCCAACGTTCCAATCACCTGTACCTGCTGAATCTACCTTTATAGAAAGCCCTGCAATAGCAATTTGTTGACGAAAGATTTCTTCAGCAGTTGGTGAGCGACAGATATTACCTAAGCAAACCAATAAGATAGAGGATGGAGCGGAAGCTTTAACCAGCATAACATGACCTTTTATGACAAAAAATGCTACAGAAGACGAATATTAAGAATATGGTCCATTAGCGTGTCAGTATATAAATGAGTTGATACTAATCTAGAGAAGCAATAACACACAGTTATTCTTGCTCATTTTAACAGTTTTACTTGAAAATTATTATCATTTAGCGTGACTTATCAAGCGTAACGGTTAATACCGTGCATAACAAGCACACAGACTTAACAACAAAGTTTTTAATCCTTGTGGTGTTTAAAGCGTTGTAAATCACGGCGCTGTTTTTTATTGGGCTTATTATCAGGGCGTGCAAGGTTGGCAAGTTTGCGCTGCTCAGCATAGTAAGCACGGCGCTCTTCGCTCTCTTTAGTCTCTGAATACAAAACTTGGGCGGCAGTCGCGTTGCCACGTTGCGCAGTTAACGCTTCGACGACGACTGTCTTTTCTGTCATGGCAGTGGCTGAGCCCTGGCGAATGGTTAATTCATCACCGACCGAAATCTCTTTACTAGTCTTTACGCGACTACCGCCATAATGTACTCTTCCGCTTTCAATAGCTTGCTTGGCCAGGGTGCGCGTCCGATAAAAGCGTGCGGCCCATAGCCATTTATCGAGACGAATTTTAGCCAAGGCTTGGTTCTTATCATCAGTATTATTCTTCATAATTGCTACTCTATATCTATTTCTATATCAAATAAGATTAGGGCAACTTTAATATTTGCAAATAGATTTTTGTTATGAATAATACTGAGCATTGAGTAATAGGCGTTGAATGATAGTTGTAAGCGACCACTCATATTAAAAGAGGTAGCCTACTATACTAAAAGAGATCATCTGTCGCTTGTCGCTATTATTTATAGAACTGTTACTTCACTATACTATTTTAGGAACAGTTTATAGCCAATATTGTCATTTAGCATGGTGCAGTCATAACCGATGTCGAGTAGGGCGTCTTGTAACTGACGTGAATTACTCTCAGAGGCTTGCAGACCAACTAACACTCGTCCTTCAGCAGCACCATGATTACGATAATGAAAAAGCGTAATATTAAAATCATCACCCAACTTTTCTAAAAATGTCAGTAATGCTCCTGGGCGCTCAGGGAAGGTGATTTTTAGCAACTGCTCGTTTTCGACATGAGCATGACCTCCAATCAGATGACGAATGTGTGATTTGGCGATATCATCATCTGTTAAATCATGTGCTGCGTAGCCGTCAGCTGTCAATTGATCGTTAATGGTTTGACGTTCTCTCTCCCCATCTTTTAGAGCGATACCGACAAAGATTGAGGCAGGCTCCATCGAATCTGGCGACTTTTTGCTGTCAGCACGGTAGTTGAACTCTGTAATATTACGTCCATGTAAGCTGCGGCAGAAATTTAAAAATGCGCCAGTTTGCTCAGGAATAGTCACACCAAAGATGGCTTCTTTTTTCTCACCAATCTCAGTACGTTCAGCGATATAACGCAGGCGGTCGAAGTTCATATTGGCGCCGCAAATGATACCGACACAGTTTTTACCTTGTAGATTGTTAGCTTCGATATACTTTTTCATACCAGCGACTGATAATGCGCCAGCAGGCTCAACGATACTACGGTTTTCTTCAAAGATGTCTTTGATAGCCGCGCAGACTTCATCATTGGTACAGGTTACGACTTCAGGCTCAACGATTGGCCCCGAATTATCGCCTTTTTGCGTACGTACAACGTCAAAAGGCAACTCGCCAATTTGAGCAACTGCCACACCGTCGACGAACAATCCTACTTGCTCAAGTCTGACTCGCTCGTCTGCTTGTAGTGCTGCTTTAAGAGAAGCTGATTGTTCCGCTTCTACGGCGATGACTTTGACATGGGGAGCCACTTCACCTAAGAATGCTGCGACACCTGAGATGAGGCCGCCACCGCCCACCGCAACGAAAACATAATCCATGTTGCGCCATTGTTGGGTCAGCTCAAGTCCAATGGTACCTTGACCGGCGATGACCAGTTCATCATCGTAAGGGGGGATAAAGGTTAAGCCTTCACGCTCGGCGCGTTCGATCGCATAGCGGTTGGCTTGATCGAAGCTGTCTCCATGCAAGTCAACGTTGCCGCCAAGTGCTCTCACTGCATCTACTTTGATATCAGGTGTCGTCGTTGGCATAACGATGATGTTATTCAACGCTAACTTGCGGGCAGAGTAAGCAACGCCTTGTGCATGGTTGCCTGCTGAGGCGCAAATGACACCGCGCGCTTTTTGCGCATCACTTAATTGGCTAATGCGGTTATAAGCCCCGCGCAATTTAAAGGATTTGACTGGTTGCAAATCTTCACGTTTAAGTCGAATATCATTGGTAAAACGCTGGGTCAGCTTAGGTGCAGCTTCAAGTGGAGTTTGAATAGCAACATCATAAACCGTGGCTTGCAAGATGGCTCGTACCCAATGTGATAGCATAATAATCCCTAAACAAGTAATAAATGAAGATAAAAATGAAATAGATTAGCCTATGCTGATTTTGGCTATCTTGCAAGACTCAATTGCAAGTTTTGCTTAGAATTTGAAGCTATATTCATGTCAAATATTGAATCATTCCGAATAGTGTAATGAAGCAAGGACTCAATGAGAATTGGTATTACGCTAACATCGATTAAAATCATCAGTTATAATAGCCGCGCATTTTACCTTTTTTATAGTGTTAAGTTTATTTTGCCAAGGATTTATGATGAGCGATCAGCAAGCACAAAAGCAAGCCGCAGCCAAAGCTGCTCTAAGTTATATTGAAGATGACATGATACTTGGAGTAGGCACAGGCAGTACGGTCAACTGTTTGATTGAATTGTTGCCTACCTTAAAACTTGCTGGTGCTGTTGCCAGCTCACAGGTCACCGAAGATAAGCTACGTGCGCTTGGTATCGAGATAGTTGATCTGAACTTTGCCGGAACGCTCGATGTCTATATTGATGGCGCAGATGAAGTAAACGCACAACTGCAACTGGTTAAAGGCGGCGGCGGTGCACTCACTCGTGAAAAGATCGTCGCAGCGGCATCTAACAAGTTTATATGCATGGTCGATGAGAGTAAAAGTGTCGATATACTAGGACGCGCATTTCCAGTGCCGATCGAAGTGCTGCCGCAAGCTCGCTCCTATGTCGCTCGTCAGCTTGCGCAAATGGGCGGCGAACCAGTCTACCGTGAAGACTTTGTCACGGATTATGGCAACGTCATTCTCGATACTTACGACTTAGATGTCAGCAACCCCATTGCGCTTGAAAAAGAGCTTAACAATATCGTTGGAGTCGTGTGCAATGGTATCTTTGCTGCCAATCAAGCAGATGTGTTGCTAAAAGCAGGTAATGATGGAGTAACAACATTGACTCGTTAGACGGCTGGTTAACTAGTTGTTAATTGCTGATTGAAAACTAAAAAGGCAGAACACAATGTGATCTGCC
>NZ_LNUO01000103.1:0-12000 GCF_001462175.1 Psychrobacter sp. ENNN9_III | reverse complement strand
AAATTCCATTAAAGCTTTTTTGTGCATGTAGGCGATTTTCTGCTTCATCCCATACTACTGAGCGTGGATCATCGAGCATATCATGAGAAATCTCTTCGCCGCGATGGGCAGGCAAGCAATGCATAAACACCACTTCAGGATCTGCTTTATCTAAGAGTGACGGTGTGACTTGATAAGGAGCAAAACGACGCGCGCGAGTATTTTGCTCGGACTCTTGCCCCATGCTGGCCCAAACATCAGTGACGATTAGGTTAGAATCTTTTGCGGCATCTTGAACATTTTCAACCAAGCTGACACAGTGCGAAAAGCGCTCCATTAACTTGGGATCTGGCTCAAAACCGTACGGCGCTGCGACGCGTAGCTCAAAACCAAACTGATTAGCGGCTTGCATAAATGATGAGCACATGTTGTTACCGTCACCAACCCACGTCACGATTTTATTTTCAATACTGCCGCGATGCTCATAATAGGTCTGCATATCGGCGAGCAGTTGGCAGGGATGAAACTCATCGGTTAGAGCGTTGATAATGGGGACACCTGAGTACTTGGCAAAGGTCTCAACCTTTTCGTGACCAAAGGTGCGAATCATTATAATATCGACCATACTTGAGATCACGCGGGCAGAGTCTTCTAAAGGTTCACCGCGACCAAGCTGTGTATCGTTTGGCGACAAAAAGATGGCGCTACCGCCAAACTGTCCCATACCCGTCTCAAAGGAGATACGTGTGCGAGTTGATGACTTCTCAAATATCATGCCAAGCGTACGTCCAACAAAGGGCTGATATATCTCGCCTGCGTGTTGCATCTTACGCAGCTCGCTTGCGCGTTTGATTAGGTTTTCTAGTTCTTGTTTGGTTAAATCAGATAAGGTCAAAAAATGGCGCAAACTCATAGCAGTCCTAGCAGTCGATCACAGTCAATGAAACGTTATCAGCCGTCAATGGCGACAGGAAGCTACCTAAGCCGTGGTGACAACAAACTTTTAGTATAGCGCAATTACTTTCAATGTAAACGCCAAATTTTGATAACCAATGGCAGTCAGCTAGCAAGACTACACAGGTAGATTAAACGAGAATGCAACTAATCTCATAAAAGTAACTTTATGCACGCTTAGGACGTGCGCTCAACCTACACAGTAGCTCATAGCCAATCGTACCTGCATGACTGGCCACTTCATCAACGTGTGGCATAGCGCCCCATAGCACAACTTTACTATCAAGCTTAATATCTACTGGGGCTGCACTCAAATCAACCACAATCATATCCATAGCAACTCGACCACGAATAGGGCAGCGGTAGCTTGTACCGCTATCAGCATCTACAATACAAACATAAGCATCGTCGCTAACGACACGTGGATAGCCATCACCGTAGCCGACACTAACAAGAGCAGTTCTGACATCTTGCGCTGCAGTCCAGCGGCTACCATAACCAATGGCCTCTCCAGCATTGACTACATGCATAGCCATAATACGGGCGCTAAACTCCATCGCAGGCTTTAGGTTTAAGTCGATAGCCGACTGATCGATGACAGGGGAGCTACCATAGAGCATGATACCTGGGCGTACCCAATCATGATGGTGTTCAGGAAAGTTTACTACGCCTGCAGAGTTACACAATGAGCCTTCGACACTTGGGGTTATATGCTGTTGCAAATACTTCAACATGTCAGAAAAGCGCTGTATTTGAGTAGCGTTTAGCGGATGGTCACGATCGTCAGCATTGGCAAAATGTGTCGTAAGAATAAGTTGATAACCTACATCGTGCAAACGCTGTGCAGCTTCTATAACTGTCTTTTCATCAAAACCTAAGCGATTCATACCAGTATTGTATTTTAGCCAGACCTGCCGCGCTGGGCTATCGGCTGCTGGGACGTTCTCTAACGCCCAGTCTAACTGCGGTGTGTGGTGAATCACGCAGCTACAAGCATTATCGATAGCCTGCTGCCATTCATAAGCGCTAAACACCCCTTCGACTAGGCCAATTGCTTTATCCCAGCCCAATTGCCGTGCCTCTAATGCTTCAGTGAAGGTTGCCACACCAATACCATCTGCTTGCTTTAAAGCTGGTAATACAGCGGCCACGCCATGACCATAAGCGTTGGCTTTTACCATTGCCAGTACTTTAGCATTAGGCGCACGTTTTTTGACTTGAGTTAAGTTATGGGTAAGAGCGGCAGGGACAATAGTAATGTTAGCGGTGCGCATAGTTCACTTCTTTATTAGTATTTGGACGTTAGATAGTAGTTGTAATTAGCAGTTGTAGACAATTCGCTATAAAAACGATACAACAAGACTGGTATAAGTTTTTCGCAGCCACTGTCAGCGTAGACACAGCAAGCAAGAAAAATTTATACCAGTTGCGCATCACGTTACAACGTAATGATTTTATAATAAATTGATAGTTATTAATTGGGTATTATTCATCGTCAAAAGTCGCCCCTTGATAATACTCAGGCGTAAGGTTAATAAAGCGGGTAAACTGACCTTCAAAACCTAAACGTATGGTACCGATAGGGCCGTTACGCTGTTTACCGATGATGACTTCAGCCACACCTTTATGGTCTGAGTTTTCATTGTAAACTTCATCGCGATAAATGAACATAATCAAATCGGCATCCTGCTCGATCGCGCCAGACTCGCGTAGATCTGACATGATTGGACGCTTATTGGGCCGATTTTCCAGGCTTCGGTTCAGCTGTGATAGGGCAATGACTGGGCATTCAAGCTCACGCGCTAGGGCTTTTAAACTGCGCGATATCTCCGATATTTCTCCAACACGGTTACCATCAAGACTGGGGACTTTCATCAATTGTAGATAATCGACAATGATAGCGCCAATCTTACCATCATGGTTTTTTGCAATACGGCGGCAACGTGAGCGTAGCTCTGATGGCGGCAGGGCAGTACTGTCGTCAATATACAAATGCTTAGATTGCAGATGCTGAATTGCGTTCATCATTTTTGCCCATTCATCTTCGTTCATTTGTCCTGAGCGTAGATTGGTTTGATTAATCGCGCCCCACGAAGACAACAGACGCATTACGATAGATTCAGCGGGCATCTCCATAGAAAATACCACAACAGGCAGGTTTTCGTTAAACAATACACCTTCTGCCAAGTTCATCGCAAAAGTGGTCTTACCCATAGAAGGGCGTGCAGCGACAATGACCAAATCGCCCGCTTGCAGGCCTTGAGTTTTGTTATTTAGCTCAGCGAATGGGGTTTGCAGTCCAATCATACCGTCGGGATTGGATTTGAGCTCTTGAATTTTATCAATCACGTTGGTCAATACTGAGGTGATACCGACAGGTCCGCGCTGCTCAGCACGTTTGTTATGCTGCTCGTTGATACTAAATATTTTACCTTCAACACTATCTAAAATATCACTAACGCTTTGATCTTTTGGGTTATACGCTAGGGTTAGCATATCGTTACCCGTGGTAATAAGTTGGCGTAGGGTCGACAACTCTCGTACACGCTGAGCGTACGCTGTAAGGTTAAATAATGTCGCTGGACTTTGGCTTAAAATGTCAGCCAAATAGCTGTCACCACCAGCCGACTTGAGCAGCTTTTGAGCCTCCAGCCAGTCATGTACCATAACCGTATCATAAGGCTCATTTACCGCTGCCAAGTGAGCAATGGCATCAAATATGTGCTGATGACGCCCTGCATAGAAGTCATCTTTGGTGACGATATCGGCAATCTTGTCATAGGCCTCTTCAATACTCATCAAAGAAGCCAGCAGCGCTTTTTCAATATCTATATTGTGCGGAGGCTGCTGATTGAGTAAGTCGTCGGTTTTACTGGTGTCTGCCATGTGTACCTAAATGTATGTATGAGTTGATGTATTGATAAGTGAATGCCGCTAAAAAAGACACAGGTATTGTGCTTACAATAGACGTTATATTATAAAGGGGCGCGTTTAGTACCAATAGTAAGTACCATAAAACAGGCTTTAATTAATGCTACAATCAAAAGCGAAATTCTAGCACATTATGGCTGCCATAAGGCTGTTTGCAGATACTTTTCTCTATCTCTGCAAGGCACATAATAAAGATATTTAGTAGGTGTTGCCCTTAACTAAAAAACTAACCGATATATAAAAATACAGTAAAATTAAACAGTTAAGTAAAAATAAAAGGTGGATGTATGAAACAAAAACAGCCCTTATTAATCACCACAGGTGAGCCTGCTGGCATTGGGATGGACGTGGTTTTGTTACTTGCGCAAGAAGGTAAGCTACAAGATTTCAACCGTCCAATTTGGGTCACAGCTGATGCCAATGCTATGCAGGGACGTGCAGAGCAACTGCTAGCTACTGGCGCACTTAAAAACTGTCCAGCTTGGCAAAGTGCCACAGTGACTCCATCATTAGGCACTGATGTAAATGGTATGGATTTTGATACCATAAATAATGCATTTTTATTATTGGATGTACCTTGCGCTGCATCTGTGCGGGCAGGTCATATTGACATTGAGAATGCAGCAATGGTCGCCAAACAATTAGAAATCGCACATCAGCTTGCAACAAGTGAAACGGTAGCCGCTATCATCACTGGACCGTTACAAAAGTCTGCGTTAATTGATGCTGACATCAAACTTTTAGACGGCACGATGTTTAGTGGGCATACTGAGTTTTTTATGCAGCAAAGCGGTTGCAAAAAAGTAGTCATGATGCTGGCCAATCAGGCAATGAAAGTTGCGCTGGTGACCACCCACTTAGCGCTAAGAGATGTGCCGGCTGCTATCACGGCAGACAATGTCCGCAAAACAGTGCAAATTGTACTTGATGATATGCAGTCAAAGTTTGGCATAGCAAGTCCGCGTATACTGGTCTGCGGACTCAATCCGCATGCAGGTGAAGGTGGGCATTTAGGCACAGAAGAGATTGAAATTATTAATCCTGTACTACAAGCGTTTATCGCAGCTGGCGTAGACATCTCTCAGGCCATGCCCGCCGACACGTTGTTTACCACTAGACATCTGAGTAATTGTGATGCCGTGATTGCTATGTATCATGATCAAGGATTGCCAGTATTAAAGTCGCATGGTTTTGGCGATACAGTTAATTTAACACTAGGATTGCCTTATATTCGTACCTCAGTCGATCATGGTACAGCGCTGGATTTGGCAGGTCGCGGCGAGGCAAGTGCTACAAGCTTGTATCAAGCATTGGTCATGGCGAATGAAATGGCTAATAAATCATTGACTACATCATAAATGCGTAATTTAGCTCAGTGCTAAAATGCAGCCAGATTATAAGCTATGGTATAATTTTGCACCAATAACAAAGCTATAAAAGTCATTTTTTCATCGTATTATATTGTCGATGTTCAAGACCAAGCTATTGTGTTGCTCTACATTCTCATTTTTATTTTACTAATTAAGAATCTTTTATGTCCACAAACTCGTTTGATGCCAAGACATTAGCAGCTAGCTTGCGAACTGCGAAACACCAACCGCGAAAACGCTTTGGTCAGAATTTTTTGCATGACAGCAGTATTATTCGCCAGATTGTTGATAGTATTCGTCTAGACCGCGATGACAACTTAATAGAGATTGGCCCGGGTATGGGCGCGTTAACTGAGCCGTTATTGGCAGAAGTGGATGCGATGACTGTGGTCGAGCTTGACCGTGACTTGGCCGATAGTTTACGTATACGCATTGGCGCAAACAGTCACCCTAATTTTACGATTGTCAAAGAAAATGCCATGAATGTGGACTATCGTGAATTTTATAGTACCGATCGTGGCAAGCTACGTGTGGTAGGGAATCTGCCTTACAATATCTCAACGCCGATACTTTTTCATCTGCTAAGTTACTCTGATGTCATTCAGGACATGCATTTTATGCTACAAAAAGAAGTGGTCGAACGTATCACCGCGGACGTCGGTAGCAAAACTTACGGCCGTCTGTCCGTTATAATGCAGTATTATTGTGAAACGGATTATTTGCTGACCGTCCCTAAAGGCGCGTTTAATCCGCCGCCAAAGGTAACCAGTGCTGTGTTTCGTTTGACACCACATATCGAAAAACCAATTGTTGCAGAAGATGAGCAATACTTCGCTATTGTAGTACGTGAGACCTTTAATCATCGCCGTAAGACGCTGCGTGCTATTTTCAAAAAATCCACGCTACTGCCGACATTGAGTGAAGATGACTTTGCTGCTTGTGGTATCGATCCACAATCGCGTCCAGAAACACTGAGCGTTAGCGATTTTGTAGCTTTGAGTAATCAGGCAAAAAGCGTAGAAGAATAATACAAACATCGAGGAATTATGAGTTTTCGCCATCAATATGTCATCGGTGACTTACAAGGTTGCTATGCTGCGTATCAAAAACTACTTGAGACACTTAATTTTGACCCTACACAAGATAAATTGTGGTTTGCAGGTGACTTAGTCGCACGTGGAGAGGATTCGTTAAATACTTTGCGCCATGTGAAAGCATTATGCGAGCAGGGTGCGGCAGCGACAGTCCTTGGTAACCATGATTTAAATTTACTTGCAGTATGGCGGGGCGCAACTAAGATTAAGAAAAAAGATAAAACGGCGCCGATTTTTGCCGCTGAGGATAGAGACGACCTATTACAGTGGTTACGGTGTCAGCCGATTTTAGCATACCCTGATAGGCATACCGTATTGGTCCATGCTGGGATACCACCGCATTGGAGCATTGAGTCTGCCGCACAATATGCGCAGCAACTAGAAGCACAATTAAAGGGCAGTTTGAACCAACTTGATCGAGTGCTACCGCATTTGTATAGTAAGAACGCTGATGAGTGGCATGACAATATTAATGGCTTTACTAAGATGCGTGCGATAGCCAATTATTTTACTCGGATGCGGCTGTGCAAACAAGATGGGACACTTGAGTTTAGCTTTACATCCAGCTTAGATCAGCACATGCCCGATGACTTTATGCCTTGGTTTGAATGGCAAGTGCCACGGACGCGTAAGATATTATTTGGTCACTGGGCTGCGCTAAAAGGAGATGTGGACTTACCGCATGCTCGCGCGCTCGATGGCGGCTGTGTTTGGGGTAATTCTCTACTGGCTTACCGACTTAGTGATGGTAAAATCATTAGCTCAAGCACCCACTGTCCAAGCCCGTAACGAGGATTATAGCTAACCGCTGACCTTGATATATAAGGCTAAATAAGTAGTCTATTTTAGATGGTCTATCAATAGGTTTAAATAACTGGTTTTGCCAGGGTATAGTCAGGCCAGATTGGCGAGTCACCAATCCTCTCTATTAAGAAGTCGATAAAAACCCTAACTTTTACCGTCAGAACATTCGATTTTGGATAGATGAGCCACAGGCCCGTCTGGTCATCGATCGTGTAGTCGGGTAGGACATGGATCAGCGAGCCGTCAGCCAGTTCGCGGTGAACACTCCATAGTGAGTTCATTGAAATGCCTGCTCCAGCAATGGTTGCGACTTTCTGACTCAAGCCATCGTCAACGATAAGCCGGCTCTTGGTCAGTCGTGGATCGAACTCCTCAGTACTGCCATCATACCCAACAAACTTAATCAGTGCCGGCTCTTTGAATACAATGAATTGATGCGTCGCAAGGTCATCTGGATGCGAGGGCGTGCCCTGCTGATTCAAATACTCGGGGGAAGCGCAAAGGATTCGCATATCGTTAGCTAATTTTCGCCCTTTTAAGCTGCTATCTGATAGTGTTGAATTGCGCAGTGCCAGATCAAAACTGCCTTGGATAAGATCAAACTCCATATCTGTAAGCCGCAGGTCAAGAGTGATACCTGGATGCAACTGTAGGAACTCAGGCAGGATAGGCGCGATGTAGAGCTGGGCAAAGGTGCTTGGCGCCGTGAACCTTAGGGTACCTGTCACAGTTGCATCGCCATGACCTAAAGCTGCGCGTGCAGCATCTTCTTGAGCTAAAATTTCCTTAGCATAAGGCAAAAAGTCCGCCCCTTCCAAAGACAAAGCCACCTTGCGCGTAGAACGATGCAAAAGATCCGCCCCTAACAACCTTTCTAGTTTTGCTAATTTGGCACTGGCCATAGATGGCGCCATACCCAGTTCCCGACCAGCGGCACTGATATTGAGTTTGTCGGCTGCCAGAACGAATAAACGAACGCTTTCTGTATCCATTAGATTATATCCAAATTACGAATTCTGTATTTCATAATAGCCAGTTTATTTTGTTTTTACGAAATATTATACTGATTATAACAATTAATCTTTAGGAGAAGCTCAATGAAAGCAATGATACTTAATGAATATGGTGACAATGCTAAATTTCAATTAGATGAACGACCTCAACCTGATGCAAAAGCTGGACATGTGGTAGTGCGAGTGGCTGCGACTAGTGTAAATACAGTTGATACCATGATCCATCACATGGGTAATGATCTACCGTTTTCACCCGATCTGCCGGCAGTACTCGGTATGGACTTTGCAGGCACTATTGAAACTGTTGGTGAGGACGTGACCGACTTTGCTCCAGGCGACGAAGTATATGGCTGCGCTGGAGGACTCGCAGACTTGCAAGGTACGCTGGCAGAATTCATGCTGGCTGATGCCAAATTGATTGCTCACAAACCAAAAAGCCTGTCGATGCGTGAGGCTGCGGCATTACCACTGGTTGGTATTACTGCCTTTGAAGGCTTGCAGAGAGCGGGTACTGGTACAGGACATAAGGTACTAGTTCACGGCGGCGCAGGTGGCGTAGGACATGTTGCCGTGCAATTGGCCAAACATTTCGGTGCTGACGTCTATTCAACTGTCTCCAATGAAAAGCAGATGGCTGTCATTGAAGGTTATGGCGCCACGGCCATTAATTATAAGACCGAAGACGTGGTAGATTATGTCGAAAAACATACTGACGGCGCGGGTTTTGATATTGTGTTTGACTCTGTTGGCGGAGAAAATCTAACCAAGTCTTTTGAAGCAGCTGTACTGAACGGACAGGTTGTAACGACGGTATCTATGCTAGAGCTGGATTTAACGCCGGTGCATTTTAAGGGTTTATCGTTGCACGTTGTCTTTATGCTTATTCCAATGCTGCAAAACTATAAGCGAGAAGATCATGGCGCTGCTTTAGCGAAATTAGCCAAAATTGTGAATACGGGTGCACTTAAACCATTACTTGATGAGACGCAGTTTGATCTCAAAGAAGTTGGCAAAGCATACGACCGGCTAACCAGCGGACAAGCAATCGGTAAAGTGGTTGTAGAAATCTGAATCATTGCCAAAACTGACTTGTCGCCCTAGCAAATATTAACCTGAATAAGTCTTTGACGACTAAACCGCCAAAACAGCCGTATTAACTTGGCAGCTTTGGTGGTTTTTTAGGTTTCGGCAAGGGCGTTTTTGCATCACCAGAGGCCTTGCCATCAGAGCTTTTATCGTGATTGCTGGTTTTTTCATTACTCACATCCCCTAATGTTTTAGTGACTTTATCATATTGGATATCACTATAGTAAGGCACGCTATTTAGCTCTTCATCTACTAACCCATCATCAAGATCAATAACTTTTTTAGTAGCATCTTTATTTACAAGATCTTCCTGTCCATGATTTTGAGACTGTTTGTCATAATGTATATCCGTGGTCGTCCGTTCACCTTTTGCATCAATAGGAACAGAATTAGGGATGATCTTGACGTCAGATAGACGTCTTACCACGTAATTGCTGGGCAATGGTTTCCCACCTTTTTGTCCAGCAGTATCATCGAATATCATACGACCTTGGCTATCAATGCGTGCATATTTCATCGGTTTGTCACGTGGCCAAAAAAAGTCAGATGGATGACTGACGATGTGACCAAAAACAAGCTTAGATAGTCTACGCCACTCAAAAAAGCGGACCTCTTTTGATCGTAAGGCGACCAAAAGTGCCAAAGAGAAACTGACCATTAAGTTGACGATACCGATAAGTGCGACGCCAAGAATAGAGGTCAAAACCACATCCCAACTTATCTGAGCCGCTGACATATTGAACAGTCCATGAGCCAAATTAGCAGACGCAAATGCAATATGACGAATATCAATCGGTAAACCAAATAAATAACCAATGGTTGCAGTGCTACCTAAAAATACGCCAAATAAAAAATTGCCCATGATAGCGCCAAGATTGGCCTCTATAAAGCCGCTTAAGCGTCGCAGCCATCTCTTGGGTAATAAACGCTGAAGTAGCCAGTGTCTATTAATACGAGCACCAATTTTATTGTAAACAGCTAAATTGTCGTAGTAGCCTGCAATGAGACCAGACAAAAACAGATATACTCCAGCGATGGCCGCGTGAGGTAGGGCTAATGAACGAAAAGGATCTAGGTCATGAAGTAAGTGACCAGCTTTTTCGGTATCAATCATCGGCGTACCTGTATATTGCAACCATGCAAAAGAGATGATTAATGCAACAGGGATGGCCAGCATGATATTACCCATGATAGCGATGAACTGGGTGCGCAAGATATCGACTACTAGCTCTGATAACTTCGTCAGTTGGTGTGACTTTTTGCCTGAGCCCTCTGATATGGTTGAGGCAATAGCAGCAGCAGTCATCGCTGGCTGCTTGGTTGCAACCGTACCATGAACGATATGAATAAAGACAAAACCTAGGCCATAAATCATGCTGTTTATAAAGGCTCGGCCCATTGGCGCAAGGGCCAAATGATAGGCCAAGATTTTAATAGTAGCCATAAAAGCAATAAAAAACCCCCCAATGGACGCTTTTTTGAACATTTTTTGATAGCCAGCTTTGTCTGTGCTGATATAGTGCTCGCCGACGCGGCTGGCATTTTCAGTGACTTTACGTGATAACAGCTTAGTATTGTTGTCGATTAGATAGCCGATGCTATAACGACGATTGGCAGTAGTAATGAGAGTTTGGATCAGATTGATCACGGCTTGGTCGCGATTCTGACCACTATCAGCGACCAGCTCAGTCAAGATACGTATGCGTTGTAAGCTTTGATCAAGCCGTAGCATCATATTGGTCAAGCGAATAGAGATACCAGTTTTGTAGATGCGTTTACGTACTGTTGCAACGATATCTTCACACTGCTCGAGCATGACCAGTAGGGGCGCAGGATCAACCGCATGTTCAGGCGTAATGTCCGTTAAAGTGTCAAGCTCGTGCGCCTGCCGATATTGATTGACAAATAATACGGCTTCTTGGTTTTGAGCGACAAAAGATGCGGAATAGTTCAAGATTTGCGGATAAGCTTCCATTAGATCAGGGTGCAGACCAATACCGCTAATACGATAAGATAAAATAACTATGGCATTTAAAATACTGTTTTTGGCTGTCGCTACTAAGTATAAATGCTCTTCTTTAACGTTAAGCAGATCAACCAGCGCTTCCCATTTGTCTTTTTCGATGTGAGCAAGCCAGCGTTCATCTTGACGCTTATGAAACAGATAACCGACTAACTCAACGACTGAGTCATCTTGAGGCAGGAGCGGTAAAAACCGATGACCAAGCAAGCGACGCAAGCTACTAAAAAACCCTTCATCTGACATAATACCAGTATCGGTATATAGAGAGATTTGACGATATTGGATGATGAGTTTTAATACAAAGCTTGCAAGACCATCGCTATATTCTGGATGCTGGCGCAAAATATCGATAAGGATTTGGATGTTTTGATTGGCGAGTGTAGGTTCTTTTTCAGTGACCCGCAGCTCATCGATCAAACGTCGAAGTACAGATGGCTCTGGCACATCACTTAAGGCAGTAATCTGTTGTAAAATGCGTTTTATCTCTGACACAGCGTACTCTTTATCGTTATTATTCTGTTAGTTGATGTTTTACTGTTTTGATGTGTATGGCAATGCTTGTAAGGTACTGCTCTTGGGGGTTATATAAAGAGTCTATATTGATGTATTTACTGAGCACTAGATACAAGTATTGGTGTTAAGTTGAAAGCTAATGCAGGTTATTTTAATCGCAAGTGCATGGTAATGTTTAGTTATTTTGTTAGCAGTTGTTTTGAATATAGTTTTGGCAAAAAAAAGGACAGTAA
>NZ_LNUO01000102.1:0-4005 GCF_001462175.1 Psychrobacter sp. ENNN9_III | reverse complement strand
TGCCCCGGGTTAAATCTCATTGATGCCTAAGCAGCTATCAATTTTAAAAAACTTGATTAGCTGGCAGGAACGTTAAAATAGTCTAAATCAAAGTTCATCATCGGATCGCTACCAGCTTTGACCATTTGGGCGTGCGCATCAATACGCGGTAAAACACGACCAACAAAGTAATCAGCAAGCTTGGCTTTGTTGATATAAAACTCACCGTCTTTACCATTTGCCGCTTCAACCATTAGCGCAAACATATATGAGTAGCATAGATAACCAACCGCATGCATATAATCCACTGCGCAGCCATTAATCTCATTTTTACGAGAGCCAATGTTAGTCAAGACTGTCTTAGTTAACTCTTCAACGGTATCAGCAGCATCCAATGTCGCTTGCTTAATACCATGATCAGCCTGCATATTACTCACATAATCGCGAATTTCACCTAAGAAGTGAGTAATATATTTACCATCATTACGAGCAACTTTACGGCCTAACAGATCAAGTGCTTGAATACCGTTTGCACCCTCATAAATCTGAGCAATACGCGTATCACGTACGATTTGCTCCATGCCCCATTCACGGACATAACCATGACCACCAAAGACCTGCTGACAATCAACAGTGGCTTCTAACGCTTTATCAGTCAAGAATGCTTTTGCGATCGGCGTGAGTAGAGCAACACGCGCAGCAGCGGCTTGAGCTGCTTCAGGATCTGTGCTGAACTTTTCAGTGTCGAGTTGTTTTGCAACATACATCGCAAAACAGCGTGATGCCTCGCTATTGGCTTTAGCATTCAATAGCATACGACGCACATCGGCATGATGAACGATAGCATCAGCTGGTTTTTCTGGACTTTGTAGCTGAGTATCGCTACGACCTTGAGCGCGTTCAAACGCATAAAGCGCAGCGTTTTGGTAAGCAAGCTCAGTACCACCAAGCCCTTGTAGACCCATCGTTACGCGCTCATAGTTCATCATAATAAACATTGACGATAGACCAGTATTTTCAGCACCAACCATCCAGCCCTTTGCATCATCAAAATTCATGACACAAGTCGCTGAGGCTTTGATACCCATTTTGTGTTCGATAGAGCCAGCTGATAAGGTGTTACGTTCGCCTACGCTGCCATCATCATTGACTAAGAATTTTGGTACAACAAACAGAGAGATACCTTTTGAGCCTTCTGGAGCATTTGGCGTCTTAGCTAGTACGAGATGAATAATGTTTTCAGTTAAGTCGTGCTCGCCACCAGTGATAAAGATTTTGGTACCGGAGATGTTATAGCTACCATCATCATTTGGCACAGCTTTGGTTTTGATAATACCTAAGTCAGTACCTGCGTGCGGCTCAGTTAAGCACATGGTGCCTGACCATTCGCCTGAATACATTTTTTCTAAATACGTTTGCTTTTGCTCTTCTGAACCAGCCGCGTTGAGACATAAGGTGGCACCAACCGTTAGGTTAGGGTAGAGCGTAAATGATTGGTTGGTGGTAAAAAGCATCTCTTCGGTGAGCATGGTGACCATTTTTGGAAAACCTTGACCGCCATACTCAGGATTACCGCCAAGTCCGACCCAACCTGATTCAGCATATTGCTGATAAGCTTCTTTAAAGCCTTTAGGGGTAGTAACAACACCATCGCCTTGATAAGTCGCGCCTTCTTCGTCACCAGTACGATTGATAGGCAATAGAACGTTTTTGCTCAACTTGGCCATTTCTTCTAAAATCATATCGACTGTTTCCATGTCGACATGAGATAAGTTGTCGTTATTTTGCCAAAACTCAGGAGCCTTAAAAACATCTGTTAAGATAAAGCGCATGTCAGTTAGAGGGGCATTATAAACAGCCATAAACATTCCTTTGGTTTAAAATTAATAGAGTTGTGTACATATTTGCTTATATTTATCATGATGTTCTTTAACTGTCATGGCAAATAACGCAATGGTTTTTATTAAGTTGAGCCTATGATAATCAGTAAAGTTTAGCAAATTAATGGCTAAGCTTGTGTATCTCTTAGTGAATAGTGCGTACACCAAAAGTCGGTCGCCACTATTGTAGTGCCTAAATAAAGCACAAAAAAGAAAGCTTTATCGAAAGTTTGCTAGCCATAAAATAAACTACTGATTACAAAACATGACCGATTAACGGCAGCTTTGGCTCATGTGTTTAATGAAAACTAGGTTAGGTCAACATGTCCTAATGAGTGATCCAAGAAAAACCGCAGCATCTCTTTTGAAGCATTCGGCCCCTTGGGGTCAGTATAAGATCCTGCGCTACTGCCACCTGCCCAGCTATGTCCAGCGCCATGAATCTTCCAATATTCCAACTGGTTAACTCCTTGACTATCACGAATCTCTGTTTGGGTGCTACGACAATTTTGCTCAGAACATTGCTTATGCTGGCGGGTCGTTAAACCAGTCTTTTGCGCTTGTAAGCGCTGTTCTGCCTGCTCAAAGATCTGTCCGCCATTACGGATGCTCACCGTATGATCCTGATCGCCATGAAACACGATCATCGGGACAAACTTACTGCTTCCTGTATGTTTTGGAGCAGCAGAGCCACCCTGACGCATGGCCATTAATGCAGATGGTAAATCAGTGGCACTACGATAAGCCAACCCTGAATGAACGCCAACTGCTGCAAACATCTCGGGATAATTCTCTGCCATAATCACTGCCATAGCAGCGCCTGCAGATAGCCCCGCAATATATACACGTGATGAATCTACTGCGTAATTCTTAATAATGGATTTAGTCAATGCCGCAAGCCATGCAGGCTCACCCTGACCTTGCTGTTGATCAGTAGGTTTGAACCAGTTCCAACAGCGATTTTGATTAGCAGAAGCTGGCTGAGAAGGATAGACAATCAGGCAACGGTGCTCTTCTGCCAATTCATTCATACGTGTACCTGCTGCAAAATCTTCCGGCGATTGAGTACAACCATGCAACATGACTATTAGAGGCAAGCGCAAGCCTTCTTCTACCGCTTGAGCGTAGTTTGAAGGAATATATAACCGGTAGTCATGACTGCCTTGAGAGGACTTAAGAGTGCCTTTGAGAAACTGGGCATTGTCAGGAATAGACGGTTCGATATGTGTATCAACCCCAGTACGCAGAGCACTTACATTCATAACCGTTGGCAAGTCCAGCTTAAAGTTTTTCATTTTATCTGTAAAATCTTGCAATTTATCAGGCAGCTTACTAAATAGCTCATCAGTGCCTGTTCGCTTGTCTGTCGGGGACGTGCGATCTTGTGACATTGGCACATCAGATGTTACACCAGGCGTCACATCCTTAATAGGCGTCACATCTTTAATAGGGTTTTTTTCGGTATGACTGGCTGGTGCTGCCCCGCTTAAGTTCTTTTGAATGGCAATGGTGGCTTCTTTTAGCTGACCAGATTTCATAAGTTCCATAGCTTCTTTGAGATGCGGCGGTGTCATATTAAATTTTGAAAAATCCATTGGCTATTTCCTTGATATATCTATAAATGTTAAGGGTGGCTGCAAAAGTAAAAACAGATGCTTAAACCATTTTGTTAACCAAAACTGCTTTTATCTCTGGGCTTGCTTGCAGCACCCCTAATACAGTAATGCTTTCAATAGTGGCCTCTACAAGCTCTGGAGTTACATCGGCGGCGATGGTCGCCAGACCCAATACTTGAATATGTAGTTTTTCATTACGTTCTTGAACAGCTTCAAGGTCAGCGCGAGTGTAATGCCGTAGTCCTAACTCTAAAGTTTTACGAGCAACGGTTTGACGTACCACATCAGCATGTGTGGTTAGCTGATTACGTATCGCAGTGCGAATAAAGTCAGTGCGATTAGAATAGAAACCTTCTTGCACCATCAAATCTACTTGTCCAAGATCTACGTAGCCGAGATTAATAGTGACCTTTTCTGTCTCGCCTGCGCGAGCGCGAATAGGCGTTGTATTCTTGCTTGCCATCATATAATCCTTATAATGAACTCTCTTAATTTCAATATTATACTCCATATGGATTCCATCTCCGTCT
>NZ_LNUO01000101.1:0-16952 GCF_001462175.1 Psychrobacter sp. ENNN9_III | reverse complement strand
AGCTCACGATCGGGTTCTTGAAATTTTGGTAGACGTTTATAGTGGCTTTCGCTATCAAGTAGCTCATGCATAACGAATTGAATATCACGTAATGGGGCTTTGTACTGCATAACTTCCTGTCCTTTTTTTGATATGACCGACAGCAAACAAACGACTTGGTTTGTGATTATTTTGACTGTTAGTATGTTACTGATATCAGATTTGCCTACAAGAAAGACTTAGGGCAGCGATATCGGTCATATAATATAACGTTGAAAAATGCTAAAAGAATTATGACTGTATTAGTAAATTCACCTCAAAAGATAGGCGTTCACTAGAAATTATACAAGTTTGGTTATAATACTGATAAGTCATGAACCTATCTTGCATCCTTTATACAATCAACGTTAGCGCTTAAAAAAAGACAGTACCAAAGTTGTGGTAGATACCGTACATACGGTAGATGTACAAGTCTATAAAAGGCCAGTATGTCTGGTAACAAGGACAGTTAAGATCAGCTAAAGTTTGGGTTTGGAAGAGTTGATTGTCTTAACATATCGGTTGCTATATCGGCAGGTACAGGACGTCCAAACCAGTAGCCTTGTCCATATTGACAGCCCATTTGTAATAACAAATCACGTTGCTGCTCAGTCTCGATACCTTCAGCGACGGCACTCATATCCAAAGCAGTAGCCAGATCTAAAATAGCTTTAACGATGGCAGACTGAGTACGATTATTCACGATTTTATCGATAAAGCTTTTGTCAATTTTAATAAAATTAAAGGGATACTCTTGTAAGTAGCTAAGAGAGGCGTAACCCGTACCAAAATCATCAAGAGACAAACAGACTCCCAACTCTTTTAGCGCGATAAGCTGTTGTTTAACACTTGCATGCCGCAGCATCAAAGAAGACTCGGTGACTTCGATATGCAACTGATCAGGTTGAATAGAATGATGAGTGAATAGATTGGTTACAAAGTCAAAAAACTCAATATGGCTGAATTCTGCAGCGTCAGCATTGATGCATACATGTTGCGTAAAACTCATCGATTCCCAAATACATAGCTGTTCAGCGATCTGAACAGCCATCTGACAAAATAAATCAAATGACAGTTTATGCTTGATGATGGCTTCAATAAAATCTTTTGGTTGTAGCAATCCGCGCGTAGGATGGTGCCAGCGTACAAGCGCTTCAAAACCAGCGATAGCGCCTGTTTCTAATGTGACTTTGGGTTGATAGTATGGCACGAACTGCTTGGCCACTATGGCTTCACGCAGCTCAGTCTCTAATTGTAAGCTATCAATTGTTTCGTGATTTATCTCGTCGTTATACCAGCAAACATCATCTCCGCCATACCAGCAAACATCATCTCCGCCATGCTCTTTGGCGTAGTGTAACGCTTTTTCAGCTTTATTTAGTAAGCTGCTTAACTGGTTACCATCTTTAGGGTAATAACTGACCCCAACTGATATTTGTAGATAAATACTGGTATTGTTTAGGACAAATGGTCGCTCGCACATATGCATCAAGCTATCGAGTTCGTGGCGTACCAAATGAGCATCACTAAACTCAAACAATAGTCCAAAGTCATCGCCACCTAAGTGTGAAAAACATAGTAGCTGGTTGAGCTCAAGGGCATTTACTCTAGCAACGAACTCTCTTATAAGCTCATCAACATTGTCTTGCCCAAGATTATTGACCAAAATACGATAACGATCGATATTGGCTCGAATAATCACCACTTCTTGAAAGCTATCCATCAAAACATCATTGGTCTGACTCAAAAACACTTTGCGATTGGGTAGACCTGTAAGCTGATTATGATTGAGCAGATGCGCGACTTGTTGTTGGTCTTCGACGACTGAGGAGATGTCACGTACCATACCAACATAGTAGACAGTTTTGTCCACATAAAATCTGCGATAAGATATATGACAATTGAGTGTGCGTCCATAACGGTTTAGTAGAGCGAAATTATTTTCATAAAACCCCTCATCATCTAGTCGATTGGATATGTCTTTTAAAATGGACTGTTCTTTTTCTGATAAGAATTCTGCAGCATATATACCAAGAGGCCGTCCAATCATATACGGCTCTTCAAAACCAATCATCACTTCATAAGCAGGATTAATGGACATGTAGCGTAAGTTAGCGTCCAAGATAAATACAGCATCTTCGAGACGTTCGCACAGCTCTGTCATTAATTGCTGCTTAACTGATGGCAAAAGGGGCGCAAAGGTAGTCATAATTGAGACTCAATAGTCAAGCAAGGATGTTAATATTATAATAAAGTTATAAAATAGCGATTGTAAATAATTTGCGGACATTTGTCCGATATTTTTTATTTTATTGGGATGTTTATACTTTTTATTTGTGCGGATGATAAAGTGCATGTAATGTGGCTAAAGCGACAACAGGGGCAGTCTCGGTACGTAAGACCCTTATGCCAATCTGCCAAGGTATAAATCCAACATCAACTGCTTGTTTGCGTTCTTTTTCACTAAGGCCACCTTCAGGACCAATGATTAGTTCGATATAAGGTAACTCTTGTTTCAATACTGTCAATAACGACTCAGGCATTGCAGGTTGATCGGGCGCTGGTACACTAAGCTGCATACGTAGATCAGCTGGCTGCTGTAATATCTGGTAGTAAGGGTCTTGATTAAGCATAGTGACAATAGGGCTAACAGCTGTTTGTCTGCCTGCAGTATTGGTGTTTAAGCCTTGCAGCCAGTCATGGATAGAGATAGGGGAAAAAATAAGAGGCGGCCGATTTAGTCCGCACTGTTCACTTGCGGCAATAGCCACTTGCTGCCAGTGTAGAAGCTTCTTGTCTACTTGTGCAGGCTTTAAATTTACCTCACCATGATGACTGCTTAATAATTGAATACCAGTCACACCTAGTTCAGTGGCCTTTTGAATCGCATAATCCATTCGATCTCCACGACTCATAACCAAACCTATTTTGGTATGGATAGGCGCACTACGATCCTCACCGATATGAGCCAATAACGTAACCGTGGCGTTTTTTTTGCCAATGTCTTGCAGCTTTACATGATATTCGCCACCGAAGCCGTCGAATAAAATACCTTCATCTCCGACATTTGCACGTAGTACACGGCCCCAATGATGTACGATGCTTTCTGTCAAAGCGATATCTGTACCAATAGAGAAAGTACTTAATTTAGGGTAATTGGCATCAGTATCACTGCTAGTAGCATAAAAAAAGCGTCTCACAATTACTAAATCCTATGTTTTAAACAATAACGTTGTTCGATATTTTAGCAAAATATTGTTTAGATAAAAGTATCTCTATAGTAAATAGAGCTTAATTTAAAAGTACATTTTTTATAAAGGTAGTATGGCAATGATAATTTATAGTTAGCACAAAAAAACTGGCCCTCCGAAGAACGCCAGTTACTATAAATAATCTGTTATAAGAACTAAGAGACAAGACCCAAGGCTTCTACCAAGCGCTTGTTTGGCTCAACTTTATTCATGCTATAAAAATGCATGGCTGGCACGCCCTCACTGATAAGACGCTCGCACAGACGATAAACCACTTCAAAACCAAACTCACGAATGGCTGTGCGGTCATCGCCAAAGTCAGCCAATTGTTTACGCACATAACGCGGAATATCAGCGCCACAGCTATCAGCAAAACGCATTAAGTTACTTGAGTTGGTGATCGGCATGATACCTGCAACCAGCGGCTGAACAGCAGTATCGATACCGCGTTTTTCTAAGGTGTCTCGCAGATATAGATAGCTATCAGCATTATAAAAAAACTGCGTGATAGACGCATTTGCACCAGCCTGGTACTTATTAACCAAGTTATCAACGTCAAACTCAAAGCTACGCGCTTGTGGGTGCATCTCAGGGTACGCGGCCACTTCGATATGGAAATGATCGCCTGAATGCTCCCGAATAAACTTGACCAAGTCTAGTGCAAACGGTAGCTCACCCATGCCGACTTGCCCTGAGGGTAAGTCGCCGCGTAGGGCAACCAGACGCTTGATACCTAGACTTTTATAATGCGTTAGAAGCTCAGCAATCTCGGCCTTGTCGTCACCGATACAAGACATGTGCGGCGCAATATCGGTCTCACCGCGCGCACATAATGCTTGGACGATATTTAAGGTGCGGCTACGAGTCGAGCCACCAGCCCCATAAGTCACCGAAAAATACGCAGGTGATAGCTTATTGAGCTCATCATAAGTACTGAGGAGCTTTTCATGGCCTTGCTCAGTTTTGGCTGGGAAAAACTCGAAGGAGAAAGCAGGCTTAGTCACAGTCTGACTCCTATTAGTATTTATAAGCGTCAGGCTTAAACGGACCTTCGACAGGTACGCCTAGATACTCGGCTTGTTTTTCAGTCAGTTTCGTCAATGTACCGTTAAAGCCTGCAACCATTGCCGCCGCAACTTCTTCGTCAAGTTTTTTCGGTAAAACTTTAACGTATAAATTATCAAAGCGCTCATCGACTGGCAGCTCAGCGAATTTTTCTTCAAACAGATACATTTGTGCCAATACTTGGTTAGCAAATGAGCCATCCATTACGCGCGATGGGTGACCAGTGGCATTACCTAAGTTCACCAAGCGACCTTCAGCAAGCAAAATCAAATAATCGTTTTTGTCATCCGAGCGGAACACTTGATGCACTTGTGGCTTAATCTCAACCCAGCGCCAATTGTCACGCATAAATTGCGTATCAATTTCGGTATCGAAATGACCGATGTTACAGACGACCGCACCCGGTTTTAGCGCGGCTAACATATGTTTGTCACAAACGTGATAGTTACCGGTAGTGGTAACAATTAAGTCAGTATCTTCTAATAGGCGAGTGTTGATGTTTTCTGCGCCGCCAGTGTTATCGCCGTTGATGTAAGGCGATAATACTTCATAGCCGTCCATACACGCCTGCATAGCACAGATAGGATCAACTTCTGATACACGGACAATCATACCTTCTTGACGTAAGCTTTGCGTTGAGCCTTTACCCACATCACCATAGCCGATGACTAGCGCACGGCGACCAGCAAGGAACATATCGGTAGCACGTTTGATGGCGTCATTTAAGCTATGACGGCAGCCGTATTTATTGTCATTTTTAGACTTGGTAACCGCGTCGTTAACGTTGATAGCCGGTACTTTTAGCGTACCTTTACCCAGCATTTCAACTAAGCGATGGACACCTGTAGTAGTTTCTTCAGAGATACCATGGATGTTATCAAGCATTTGGGCATAATCGTTATGAATCAAAGCAGTCAAATCACCGCCATCATCCAAGATTAAGTTGGCATCCCAAAGCTGACCGGACGCTTCGCCGCCAACGTGGATTTGTTGACGCAAGCACCACTCGTACTCTTCTTCGGTTTCGCCTTTCCAAGCATAAACAGAAATACCAGCAGCAGCAATCGCCGCAGCAGCATGGTCTTGAGTTGAGAAGATGTTACATGAGGTCCAGCGTACTTCCGCACCGAGCGCAACTAACGTCTCGATAAGGACAGCCGTCTGAATAGTCATGTGGATACAGCCAGCGATTTTTGCGCCTTTAAGCGGTTGGTCGGCTTCGTAGCGACGACGTAAACCCATCAGGGCAGGCATTTCGGCTTCAGCTAAAGTGATTTCACGGCGACCGTAATCAGCAAGGCTGATGTCGGCGACTTTATAGTCAGTGAAAGAGGGGTCGATCGTATGGGCAGATGGGGTGTTAGACACTGCGTCCATAATATGCTCCTATCAGTTAATAGATAAAAAGAATAAAAACGCAGGTGCCGTTATTTGCGCTGCTCATAACCAAAAATGGTAATAAACAGTTAACCGAGCCTAACATAATGATTGATTTGCAAAGCAATAAAGCTTAAGTGCAGTAATCGATGATTATGGCGCAACACCTCTCGGAGGTCGTTATTGTAATTGATGAGGATTAATTTGTCACCTATTGGCTGATATAAATAATAAGTGGGTAAGTCATAAAAAAAGGCCATCGATTGATAGCCTTGATTATTTATATACATGCTGTGTTATGAAGCTAAATACTTTTAGAACCAGTTATAGGTGAGTGAGGTGAAGAAGTTGGTGCCGTCGGTATTATAACCAGGCAAAGTCACATATTTCTTATTAGTAATATTGTTTAAACGGGCAGTCATTGTTAAATTATCAGTCAATTGGTAATTACCACTGATATTCAACAAGCCATAGCTGTCAACACGTTGTTTATCAGTATTATCAATACCGCTATAGTAATCATCTACATATTGATATTCAGCACGAATATCTAAGCTTGGTAAGCGATATCCGATGTAAATTAAACCCTTATGTTCAGGACGAATGGCAAGAAAGTTACCGTCATTGGCTTTACCACTATCATCTTTAGCTTGCTGATAATCATAACTTCCACCAAATAAGTAGCTATCAAGAACCCAGTCTGATGTTAAGGTTAAACCTTTAATTTTAGCTTTATCAACGTTTTCACTGCTACCGCCAGCATATTTACCATCAGTATCAAATATTGAAACGAAACTAATTAAATCGTCAACTTTATTATGATAGCCGGTTAAGCGTGTGGATTGGAGCCCCGTATTGTACTCAATAAATGCCTCATAGTTATCGCTGGTTTCAGGTTTTAGGTTAGGGTTACCTGAATTTGGGTAATACAAGTCATTAAAAGTAGGGGCGCGAAAGCCTTTTGCATAATTAGCTCCTACTCGAAATTCTGGAGTAAGATGATAGGCTGCTCCTAAGTTATAAGTCGTTTCACTATCAAAGTCAGAGTAATCATCATAACGTACATTAGCTTGGGCATCGATATTGTTATGCGAGACTAAATAGCTTAGGAAGCCGCTTTTTACTTTACGATCATTAGCATCATATACATTTGATTTCAGCTCTTGATTTAAATGTTCAGCACCTATAATGGCTTTACCAATAGGCAACGTCTGAGTTCTCACTAAGCTTATCTGTTGTTGGTTATTATCATATTTACTGCCATTGTTTACATCCGTTTCGTAGGTTGTTGATTCATCAATGCTGTAGCCATAAGTGAATTTAGTACTGCTACTGTCATCAAAATGCTCAAGATAGGCACTAGCAGCTCCATTATTTTGTTCTGCAAAAGCATTCTTTAAAGCGGGGGCATTAGTAAGGTAGTCATCATAAGCGTCAATATCTGTAGTCGACTTTGAATAAAGTCCACTTAATCCAAATTTCAAGCTATCGCTAATATTTTGGCCGAATGAAATACTATAGTTGTCACTTTTAAACCCATCATTATCTGTTTGAGAGGGCAAACTACTTGGTAGTGTCGCATTAAATCCATCTGTCTCTTTACGATTGGCGGATAAACTCAATGTTGTCCCTTTCTCATTAAGAAACTGAGCACTAGCACCATATAAGTATTCGTTATGCGATCCTACGCCAGTAGTTACTGATACATTACTTCTATCGATATTGGCACCCTTAGTGAATACTTGAATCACTCCGCCCATGGCATCAGAACCATAAATACTAGAACCTGACGCACCGTATAAAATTTCGATACGGTCAATTTGATCAGCAGGTAATAAGCTAAGGGTCGCGCCGCCCGCACTAATTGAGCTATAGCGAATACCATCAATAAGTACTAAGATTTGGTTGCTACCGTATCCACGGATGTAAAAGTTTGAAGTAGTACCCGGACCACCATTTGTGTAATGACTTATCCCAAGTTGATGCTTAAGCACTTCAAGTGCACTTTGACCCTGATAACGCTGCAATTCCTCACTATCAATGACCTGAGTTTGGGCAATGACATTACTGGTCTTAGTTGGCGTCCGCGTCGCCGTCACGACGATTTTATCAAGCTCAACTTGTGGTAGATTGCTATTGTTGATGGAAGTGTTCTCAGAGGTAGCTGCCATTGCAGTATTAACTGCAAATAAACCAAGCGCGCTTAAAACGCTTAGGCGAAGATAGGTAGTCGAAGATGAACGCAAAAAAGTCATAAATTATCCAAAAGTTATCAAACCAAAATTACCAAAACTGTCAAATGGTTGGAGCAGCGCTCATTATCTATAAAAGTTACGGCTTTATAAACTACTTTAACCCAATGTTTCTTCACGGTAAGGTGAATGGTTTTCATCATAAATTGTGATAAGTTCACACAAATACGCCGTCATTATTTGCATAAGTTAGCAGGCGATAAGAACCAAGGTATAAATGAGAATTAAAAATATAAATTACTATAAAAACCTGCAATCAAACCCACTACTTTTATGAATAATTGTTATGATAGCGGCAGATATTGTTCATTGCCTATTGTCAATTGTACTACTACTAGAGTTAAGAGGTTGGTTTTGTTTATTAAGCGTGATTTGAGTTCTAATACTGCTTTATCTCTATTAATGCCATTGATTAAGATGCCATTAATGGTAATTGTACTTCTAGCCTTTATGTTACTGAGCATGATGTGGCCTCATAGCGTCAATGCTGCTGAGCCCGGTGCGCTTGGTGTCAGTAATGGTAGTAGTGAAGAGACCGTACGTCAAACATTGCCAGACTCATTTGGACGCGATACGCCGCGCCATACAGTACAAGGGTTTATCAGTGCACTGGGCGAAAACGATTATCTATTGGCAAGTAATTATCTTAATTTGTCCAAATCTGATAATCCAACGACGGCGGTACGCGAGTTTAAGCAAGCGCTTGATGCTGGTGGACGCTTTCAGCCTGACTTGCAAATCAATAATACCCCTGAAGGTAACTTAACCGATCAGCTGCCACCAAGCCAAGAAAACGTGGGTAATATCAGTATTGGCGAAAAAAGTGTGCCATTATTACTTGAAAGAGTTGTGTCCAAGCAAGGTGAGCAGTATTGGCAGTTTTCTACTGAGACGCTAAGCTCTGTACCAGAAGTATTAGAAAATACAGAGCCTACTTTGGTATCTCGCTACACGATTGAATCACTAGAAGATAAGAAGCTATTTGGCTATCAAATGGCTGATTTGGTCGCGGCGCTTACTATGATTATTAGTAGCTTTGTGCTGACTTATATCGTGGTTTGGCTACTGTATCATTTACTAAAAATCGTTTACCCACGTGTACGCAACACCCCGTTACCTGTACCGGACAAAGTTATCTTGCCACTGGCTGTTGTCATCATGGCATTGATCTTGTCAGAGGTGATGGTCTATGCAGGCGTGTCGGTAACGCTACGGGAACCCGTTAACCGTTTTACTGAAATCGCTTCTTGGCTTGCAATAACGTGGTTGCTGCTACGAGTCATCGATGCGATCTTTACTCGTGCGGTTAACCTAAGCTATAAGAAAAACTATACTGAACGCGTCTCTATATTAGGATTATTGCGAAAAGTCGTCAAAGCCTTGCTGCTTATTTTTGCAGTAATTGTCATTTTTGGCAATTTGGGTTTTGATTTGACGACTGGTATTGCCGCATTGGGGGTTGGTGGTTTAGCATTAGCACTTGGTGCGCAAAAGACCATCGAAAATCTGGTTGGTAGTGTGGTCGTAGTGGCAGATTCGCCAGTGCGGATAGGTGACTATTGTAAGTTTGGCACGTATGAAGGCACGGTAATTGATATCGGTATTCGCTCATCGCGCGTACGTACGCTATCACGAACCATTGTGACCGTGCCTAATGGCGATTTTTCATCCATGCAAATTGAGAACTTTACCTCTCGTGATATGTTCCGCTTTTACCATCAATTGTATCTTAAACGTACTGCTGATATCGAAGTAGTCTTTAAGATGGTAAAAGACTTAGACGAGTTTTTAAACGAGCATTATTTAACCAACCAAGAATGGAATCAGGTCAATATCTTAGAGCTACGCCAAGATTGCTACGTGATTCAACTGCAAGCGTATATCAACGCCAACGATGTGATGGAATTCTACGATAAACAAAACGTCGTGTTCGTTGATGTGCTCAATCAGGTAGCGAAGTACAAAGTCGAGCATGCGCTACCAACGCAGCAGCTGATTGTAAATCAAGCTGAGCTTGAACATCATATTGAAAATAATGTTGGAGGAAAAAATAATAGTGAGAATAGCGACAGTCAAAGTGAATCCGCTGAACCATTAGAAAATGGAAAAAATACTAATCATGATGTCGATACCAGTACGGATGCCGATGGCAAGCAAGATGATGCTATTATTTTAAACAAAGATGTCGATAGTAATAAAAAGGATAAGGCATCTAATAAGAAAAAAGAAAAAACTAGAAAGGCTGAGGCAAAAAAATCTCAAAAAAGCAGGAATTATGCTTTAGCAAAGCGTAAATTTAAGCATGCTAAAAAGAACTTTAGTCTTTCTATATGGAATCAGCCTTAAAGTAGAAGTTTGCGCTACTGCTTATGGTGCTATAAATATTTGATATTATTAATATTATAAAGTTAAGTCATCAGTTTTATAATGGGATAGTAGTTTTATTACGCATTAACCCGTAATACGACCAAAGCAATAGACTGGCCGCACTACGGTGCGGTGACCAGTCTTGTGTCAGATGGTTTAATAGTTTTGGCGTGGGACGCTCAGGCAAATCCAATAGTGTCATCGCGGCAACTTTGATTGCCAAATCATCGACAGCGAGGACATCAGCGCGTTTTAGAGAAAACAGCAAATACATCTCAGCCGTCCAGCGTCCGACACCTGTAACGGCAGTCAACGTCTTTATTACTGCCTCATTTGGCATGGTTTCTAATGCCGCAAAGTCTATATCGTGCTCTACTAAAGAGCGGACATAGCGGGTCTTTTGTTTAGATAAGCCTTGGGCTCTGAGCGCGTCATTGCTTGCGTGCTGAATCATGCTAGGAGTGGTCAAGTCTGCATCGACCAATCGTTGCCAAATACTGGCTGCCGCAGCGACAGACAACTGCTGGCCGACCATCGCTCTCATTAATTGCCCAAAGCCACCAGTATTATGCCTGAGACTTGGTATGCCAACTTGCTCGTAGACCGGCGTAAATCTCGGCTCGATTGCTATCAAAGCATCGATATGTGTGATTAGCTGTTCAGGAGTGTCAAGGGTTTGTATATTCATGATTGATTCACTTTATTTAGATTCAACAAAAAGTGCAACATGCTCCAAAGAAATACGCAATGTATTTGTATAAAAAAAGACTGCTTATCGGCAGTCTTTTTTTGCTTTACCCTAAGGTTTATTCACCATCGACTTTAGGCTTTTTTAGCAGTACTAGTACCGCACCATTACCGCCATCCTTTGGTGGAGCAGAGCAGAAGGCTAATACTTCTGGCAGCTGACGTAGCCAGCCGTTTACGCAAGTTTTTAGAATTGCCTCAGAACCTTTGCCATGGACGATTTTTACCATGGTTTCATTTTTTTGCTTGGCTTGGCTAAGTAGCTGAGTCATTGCTTCGCGTGCTTCTTCGATGGTGCAGCCGTGAATGTCTACTGCGTCATACCAGCGTAGCTTGCCTTTTTTAAGCTGATCAAAAATCTTGTTTTGTAAGGTAGGCTGTTTGTAAGATAAATAGGCTTCGCTTGCGACAGGGTTGAGCAATGCTTGCATATCTGACAAGCCTGCACCTAGGTCATCGCTATTACTGCCTTGCGCGGCAGCACGTTTTGATAAAGTCGTGGCATCAGGTTTGCCAGCTTTATTGCTTTTAACAGGAGAGCGTACATTTTTGTCTTCAAGCTGATTTACACCGTGCATCGCTTGCATAAACAGCACTTTATCATCATCGATATGTTCACTGTCTAGTTGTTTAACCGTCTTTTTGACCTGCTTTTGAGTTGGCAGTGACACAGGTTCTGTCGGTTTTTGGTTTTCACCTTCAGGCGAGTTGGTATCACGTCCTTTACTCAACTGGCCTTTTAGCTCTTTGAGTTGGTCCTGCATTTCTTTTGAAAATAGAGAGTTTGACATAAAATTTAATGTATCGTTGGTTGATGAAAAATTGATTTGAGCGTTTATACAATGTATACAAGGGGCGTTTTTCGCTACTTTACTCGTCTGTAGCGACGCCTGCAAGTAAGGATTGTAACGCTTGTCCAGGATGATCGGTTTTCATGAACTGCTCACCGATTAAAAAATGCTGGATGCCGTTATCTAGCATTAGACGAATATCAGCGCTGCTATGAATCCCGCTTTCAGTGACGATAAGGGCTTGTTGCGCGGTATTATCAGCATCAGCTGTCAACGCATCAATTAAGATGTTTTTTAGATCGAGTGTGGTTTGCAGATCGACATCAAAAGTATTCAAATCACGATTATTGATACCGTAGATATTGTGCTCGGAGCGTGGTAGCTGGAGCGCGCGTTCAAGCTCAGCTTCGGTGTGTACCTCAATCAATACATCCATACCCAGCTCGATACTGAGGGCATGCAGCTCCTGTGCTTGCTCATCATCAAGGCAAGCCATAATGAGTAGTATGCAGTCAGCGCCCATCAAGTAGGATTGATAAATTTGGTACACATCGATCATAAAGTCTTTGCGTAGTATCGGTAGACTTACGGCATTGGCAGCGGCGATAAGGTAGCTATCATCACCTTGAAAATAATCGCGATCGGTGAGAACAGACAAGCAGCTAGCCCCTGCCTGCTCATATTGCTGGGCAAACAACGCTGGGGCAAAGTTATGATTGATGATGCCTTTAGAGGGAGAGGCTTTTTTGATTTCAGCAATGATGCCGATACCTCTCTCCTTAGTGCTGGCCGCGCGCAATGCCTGAGCAAAGCCGCGACGCGGTCGCTTGTCGGCCGCTACTTGTGTCTGCAGGTCTACAAGAGAAAGCGCTTTACGAGCCGCTTTTACCTCGACTTGCTTGGTCGCGACAATCCGCTGTAATACTGAAGGTATGTCTGTATGGGTCATGCTCGTATCCAGTTATCGTTAAAGGTAAATGGGCAATGATGTTTAAATTAAGCGCTAGCAGCAAGCTTTTGGCTATATTGCGCTAAAGACTCAAGTTTGGCTAAGGCGTCACCATTTTGTATCACCTTTTGTGCGCGACTGACACCATTTGGATAGTTGCTGGCAAGTCCCGCCGTATATATAGCAGCGCCTGCGTTTAGTGCAATCATGTCTCGTGCTTTGAGTACTGCACGGTCGTGGGTGTCTGTACCTGATAGGGCAGCGCGTATTAGCTCTAGACTTTGCTTTGGCGAGTCTACATCAAGACCGATAAGGGTTTGTGACTCGACACCGGCATCTTCTGGCATCATCTCATAAACCGTTATTTTACCGTCTTTTAGCTCGGCGACGGTTGTAGAAGTAGCAAGGCTAATCTCATCCAAGCCATCTTTTGCACCGACCACCATAACGTGACGCGCGCCTAAGTTTTTCATCACTTTAGCGATAGGCTCACACAGCTCGGCAGTAAAGACGCCAATCACCAAATTGGGTACACTGGCAGGGTTGGTCAAAGGCCCCAAGATATTAAATATCGTCCGCGCTTTTAGCTCGCGGCGTACTGGGTTGGCATAACGCATGGCGCTGTGGTGATTGGGTGCAAACAAAAAGCCAACCCCTTCGTTTTCTATGCATTGTTTGGCTTGATCGGGGGTGAGAGCCAAACTAATTCCGGCCTGCTCGAGTAAATCTGAGCTGCCTGACTTGGTAGACACACCGCGGTTGCCGTGTTTAGCCACCTGTGCACCAGCTGCGGCCGCGACCAAGGCTGAGGCAGTGGAGACGTTAAATAAGTTGGCACCATCGCCGCCAGTACCGACGATATCGACCAAATAACTGCAGTTTTTTGGATCTATATTGGCCGCCAAGGCACGCATGGCACTGGCTGATGCAGTAATCTCGTCGATGGATTCGCCTTTCATGCGTAGACCCGTCAATATAGCACCCATCATGGCATCGCTACATCTGCCTTGCATAATAATCAGCATGATTTTATACATCTCATCAAACGTCAGATCAATGTGCTGAAATATTCTAGCCAGCGCTGTGGTTAGCAGTTTGTGCGTTTCTTCATCTGATAGCTGTGCGATATAACTTGGTATATCAGCGGCTGGTTTATAGTCTTCCTGTAACTGATTAATAGTCATTAAATTCTCACTTCTTCTTATCTTTTATAGTAATTTTAATTGGTTTTTTGCGCGCGTTGACTTATCTTTTCAAGATAGTTTTAGCATGAGCACTATGCATCAAGCTATGGTATTGAGGCTTCATATAAAGGCACACACAATAGTTATCCCACTTGTGGCAACTCATCTACAGACAATACGGCCAAATTATGGGTCTGTAAAAAGTTATTAAGCAGCTGATATCCTGCTTCACTTAAGATAGACTCAGGATGAAATTGTACCCCTTCGATGGCAAAAGTATTGTGCCGTATACCCATGATCTCCTCAATGCTACCATCCGCGTTTTGCGTCCAAGCGGTCACTTCTAAGCAATCAGGTAAGCTGGTTTTATCAACGACAAGAGAATGGTAGCGCGTAACTTGTGAAGGGTTAGGCAAATCAGTAAAAATACCTTTATTTGTATGATAAACAGCCGATAAACGTCCATGCATCACTTCGCCAGCTTTGACCACTTGACCACCAAATGCTTGGCCAATGGCCTGATGACCTAGGCATATACCTAAGATAGGAATAACACCTTTAAAAGTGTCAATAACCTCTAAGGAGATACCGGCACGATCCGGATCACATGGACCAGGACCAATGACAATGACGTCAGGAGCCAGCGTTTTTATTTGTTCAATAGTGGCCTGATCGTTACGCCAGACGGTGATGTCCTGCTGCAATTCACCGAAGTACTGTACAATGTTGTACGTAAAGCTGTCGTAGTTATCGATCATTAGAATCATTCTGGTTTCAACCTGTTGGTGTGATGTTTTATAAATGCTCTACTATTATACCTTTTACTGTTATATATGCAGACAATTAGCATGTTTTATAGAGGCTGAATATCTTACCACTATTTTGCTGGGTATCAAACGTCACATATAGCAGTTGGTTATTTTTGCAACTCTTATATCTTGAGACAAACACATCTTTTAGAACAATCCATACTTTATATGAAAATAAAATTATTACGCACTATTTTGCGGCAATTCAAGATATAAAGCACTAATTTGGTGCAAATACTGCGTTAGAGCTTTTCATCGTTGTGCATATTATAAGATTGGTCTGTTAAAACTGGTTTGTACAGTGTATATCGTGTTTTTAGAACTATCCTATGTTTATTACGGCTTAGAGGCCAAAAGCAAGTTTAAATCGTTATCAAAAAATAAGTTTGGCACAAGCTTTGCACCCCTATATTTGTAACATGATGCTGGTATAAATTTATATCCTATCATTCCTTATTGTAAGTTTAAGGTTAAAATCTAGCGGATAAGCTCCTTAAGATGTTATAACTGTCCAGCATTATTGAATAGATATTGCTAAAATAGCGCCAGCATTGTATGAGCTTATGAGTGATAGAGGAGAATGGTTGAGCATTACTACCATCATAAATCTAAACCAACACTTAAATATAATAGTAAATGTCGCATCTTAGAATTGAACAATAAACGTAACAACATGACCACTATAAGGGAGACTATTCATGTCCAATAAATTACTGGATCTTATCAAATCATCTAGTGCAAAATGGGTTGATTTTCGTTTTACCGATACTCGCGGTAAAGAGCAACACATCAGCTTTCCGGCGCATAGCGTTGATGAAGAGGTGATGGAAGATGGCAAAATGTTTGATGGCTCGTCTATCGCTGGCTGGAAAGGCATCGAAGCTTCAGATATGATACTGCGTCCTGATCCAGAGACCGCGTTTGTTGACCCGTTCTTTGACGCTGTTACTGTGGTCGTTACCTGTGACATCATTGAGCCATCAACGCTACAAGGCTATGACCGCGATCCGCGCTCTATCGCTCGCCGTGCAGAAGAGTACCTCAAATCGACGGGTATTGGTGACACCGCTTATTTTGGTCCTGAGCCTGAGTTTTTCGTCTTTGACGATGTAAAATGGTCGATTGAGATGTCAGGTGTGAGCCATAAAATTACCGCTGAAGAAGCAGCATGGTCGACGAATAACGATTATGAATGGGGCAACATGGGTCACCGTCCGCGCGTGAAAGGTGCCTATTTTCCTGTACCACCAATCGATAGCTCACAAGACATGCGTTCGGTCATGTGTGAGCGTCTAGAAGAGATCATTGGGGAGGGCTGCGTTGAGGTACATCACCATGAAGTAGCGCCTTGTCAGTCTGAGATTGGGGTGGCGTTTAATACGCTAGTGCGTAAAGCCGATGAAGTACAGCAACTAAAATATGTCGTACATAACGTTGCGCATCAGTTTGGTAAAACCGCAACCTTTATGCCAAAGCCTGTAGTTGGTGATAATGGTTCTGGTATGCACGTCCATATGTCTATCTCAAAGGACGGTGTCAACACTTTTTCAGGAGATGAGTACGCTGGTCTGTCTGAAACGGCGCTCTATTTTATCGGTGGTATCATCCATCATGCCCGCGCGTTAAACGCGATTACCAATCCATCGACTAACAGCTACAGACGCTTAGTACCACATTACGAAGCGCCTATCAAACTGGCATATTCTGCTTCTAATCGCTCAGCATCTATCCGTATTCCGCATGTGAGCAGTCCAAAGGCGGTACGTGTCGAAGCACGCTTCCCTGATCCAGCGGCTAACCCATATCTAACTTTTGCCGCGCTACTAATGGCTGGTCTTGACGGTATTCAAAACAAGATGCACCCAGGCGATGCTGCTGACAAAAACTTGTATGATTTGCCGCCAGAAGAAGAAGCACAAATTCCAACAGTTGCAGAAAACTTAGAAATCGCGCTACAAGCATTGCGTGATGATCACGAGTTCTTATTAAAAGGCGATGTCTTCACTGAAGATATGCTTGAAGCGTTCATCGCGCTAAAAGAAGAGGAAGTGCAACGCGTTAATGTCACAGTGCATCCAGTAGAATTCGATCTGTATTACAGCTGCTAATCTATCGTCAATACTTAATATGAGTTTTATAAAG
>NZ_LNUO01000100.1:0-7540 GCF_001462175.1 Psychrobacter sp. ENNN9_III | reverse complement strand
AGTCACTGTGATAAGTGACTGCCCCTAGTTTTTATTTAATGGATTATTTTTAATTAACTGACACTAAATGAGCTTAACCCAATTATTTAGTAAGCTCAATGGTGCCATTTGCTGTCACAGAAATAGTGCTATTACCTGACTCAAAGTTTTGACTTGGTACTGAGGCATCTGCAGCTTCCGCTCTCATACGCATGCCGCTATACATTGGACGAGGATAATTGTTTCCCGTATTCAGATTGACATTGACCACACGATAGCCGCGAGCATCCCAAGCGCGTGTTAGGTTTTTAGCTTGATTTTGAAAGGCTCGAGAAGCATCCGTCATCAGTTTTTGCTCTAGCGCATCTTTTTTAGCATCTGAAACACCAAAGTTTAGATTCTCCATGACTAAGGTCTCTTGCAAATCTGCAATAAGCTGACTAGTCGCCGTGAAGTCGGTACTTTTTAGGTCGATACTCGCTTGTCCTGTCCAGCCGATGATTTTGTCGTTTTTATCATAGCGAGGATAGGTGCGTTGTTGACCCGTACTGACAGTCACACTAGGGTAGCGTTTAGCAATTTTCATAGCGTTATTGATTGAAGTATTGAGCGTTGTGGCTAGTGTTTTAGCATTGGTTGCTTGCGCTTTTTTATACATACTAGCGCGTACTTCATCGTTTTGAATTTCTTCTTTAACTTCCGTTTGAAAAGTAAGCTGGTCATAGCCTGTTGGTTCTGCATGTGCGCTGCCCATCATTGCAGTTAATAGGCAAGCGGTTCCTGTGGTTAAAGCCATCTTATTAAGTAAAGTGGTTTTCATAACAATCTCCTAAGTAAAGTAGATAATATTGACATATATCATGTTTAAATAAAGGCTTTCCTTTATGACTTGGGTGTGTCACTAATTTGGTCGTTACTCATCTAAATGGACTAAAAGTAGATAAGTTTTATTAAACATTGTCAAAGTGAGAATATACCTAAAAAGCGATAAGTATTTATTTTCTTTTATTAAAGAATAACTGGTCTTTTTAGCTTCACTAATTAAAATAGCAAAATTTAGACGAGTCCTTGTAAAGATTTTGTCACTAAACCTCGCAGTTAATCATGCTAAGCATAAGTGGTTTTAAGATAGGGGTTGTAATACCAAAAAATTCTTGTATAATCTTCTCTGGTGGCTCCATTGGTAGCCTCGCAACATTGTACTACGAATCCCGCCAGGACCGGAAGGTAGCAACGGTAGTAGATTCAATGTGTGCCGAGGATGTGCTGATGGAGTCGCTTTTTTTTGCTTAAAATTTGATAACTGCTTTGATAAACTATTCAAAAAGTATCTATGATGTACTAAGCCCTTCATTGCAAAGGGCTTTTTTTGTGCCTGCATTTCGTCTGATTCTGCCGTTTCATTGATTAAGATAGGTTAAGATATAGTATATAAAAATTTATCGAAACTGATATAAGTATGGAATGCATTGAGGCTTATTTATGAAAACACTGGTTTGGCTATTTATTATTATTTTGGTGCTGATTGTTGTTTTTGGCGTGTCGATATTCAACAAGTTGGTGCGGGCGCGCAACCAAGCGAAGAATGGCTTTGCACAGATAGATGTGCAGCTAAAGCGCCGTCATGATCTGATTCCAAACTTAGTAGAGGTTGCCAAGCGTTATTTGACCCATGAAGAAGAAACGCTAACTCGCGTGATTAGTGCGCGGAATCATGCCCAAAGCCTACAAGACTCTAGTAAGCATCAACCAGACTCGCTTGAGCATATGGCGCTATTTGCCAAAGCAGAAAGTATGCTGTCCAAAGCATTGGGGCAATTCTCAGCTGTGGTGGAAGCGTATCCTGAGTTAAAAGCGGACAGTATGATTAAAGAGCTGATGGATGAGCTGACCAATACAGAGAACCGTATAGGCTTTGCCCGTCAGCATTATAATGATAGCGTGATGTTTTACAATAATGACCGCGAAGTGTTCCCAAATAACCTTGTCAGTAGTACTTTTAGTTTTCGTCCGCTCAGTCCTTTAGTGTTTGAAGATAGAAAGGCCATTGCTAAAGCACCTGTCGTCAATATGGGCTGATGTTTCATTATATTCAGATGCGTTTAGCTATCTTTAAGTCAGGCATATAGATGGATTTTTTTGGTGAACAGCGGACACGTACTCAGCGCAGCCTGTGGCTCTACGGGCTGTTTTTTCTTATCGTATTTGCACATATAGTAGTGGCGCTTGGGGTAATGACGCTGCTGCTTACCCTATTTACTGGTGGTGTGTATTATTGGGCACTGGTACTGGTCATTGTTTGGACGTTGGCTAGCTTTATTGGTGGTAGCTTTTTAGAGTATCGCCGTTTAAAGACTGGTGGTCGTGCTATTGCCCAGCGCGTGGGTGCCGTGCGTTTGTTTATCGATAACAGTCAGGACGCTTGGGAGCACAGCCACGGAGTCGCCCATCAGCACGAATCTGTTTCAAAGGTTCGTTTTAGTGCTCGTCATATAGCGGTACGTGATGAGCGTGATTTTCCGCCTGTCTATCGGCGTTATTATGAGATTGCCCAGCAGTTGGCTATTGCTTCTGGTCTAAGTATGCCAATTCTTTATGTGCTGCCTGATGAGCAAGGCATCAATGGCTTTGTCGCGGGTCGTCATAGTCAGGATATGGTGTTAGTCGTCACCCAAGGTGCACTTGATAAGCTTTCTGATGAGGGGTTATATGGGCTGATAGGTCATGAATATGGTCATATCCTGCATGGTGATGCGACGTTCAATTTGCAGCTGATGGTGGTACTGGCAGGCTTGCAGATAGTCTATGACTGGAGCGATCCTATCAGTAATAACGCCTCTAGCTATAGGCGGCAGCAGAGTTATTTCGATAGCTCGATTGATAGCTCTTTTAATAGTGCTGTTAATCGAGACACGCCTTTGTCACAAAGCGCAATCGATAGTCGTGCACGCAGCACTGAGGCGCAAACAGCAAGCTTTACAAGCCATAGCGATTGGGTAGCATACTGGCAATCTCAATCGCACAGACAGTCACAGAGCCAGCAGTCATCAGCAAAGAGTCAGTCACGATGGCTAGAGAATAGACCTGTGATTGATCGGCAAGCACCGCGCAGTGTTTGGACATTGTTGTTACATGGGTTGAGTTTTTCGAGTATGGCAAGTGCGCAGCTGATTAAGCATAGCTTTAACCGTCAGCGTGAATTGCTCGCTGATGCGACCAGCGTGCAGCTGACACGCTCGCCTGCAATTATCGAAACTTTAAAAGCCATTCATCAAGATTCGCTTGGTTCGCGTCTATCAAATATCGCTGATATCAACGGGCTGAGTCATTTCTTTTTTGCCAGTAGTGGGGCGGACTTAGGTGATGTTTCGTGGTTTGCTACGCATCCTAGCTTAAGCGAGCGCATGAGTGCCATTAATGCCAATGCTTATCATGACTTTGCCGTTCAGGTCGCAAGAGAGAAGCGCATAAACCAGCAAAAAATAAAAGAGATATATGAGCAGCGTCGCCTTGGTGATTGGGGAGCAATAAAAGAAAATAGCCTAAGCAATAACCAAGAAGCAATCACACCCCAATCTTATATATCCAAAGCTCAATCAACATGTGTTAATCATGTTGTTGATAATAATTTCATCGAAAATCCTAATGATATGACTGACAATGAAGTTTCAGCTTTTTCTGCGAATGAACCTAGCAGTAAATTGGAAACAGATGTAGGTCTTGAGTTTGTCATAGAGGAAGATTTGGTTGTTGATGGGCGTTTGCAGGTACAGGCAGAAGATATTGGTACTTATCAGCTGTTAAAACCATGGATGGCAAAACCTGACAGCGATTTGCCATCAGCAGCTTTGATTAGTATTGACGATATAAATAAAGTGACACTACCACAGCATGTGCTCAATCACAGTCATCACCCATTAGGAACGCAGGCATTAATAGAAGCCATCATGCTGTGCCATCAAGGACAGGCAATATCTACGACTGGCATGTATGATTTAAAAGATATTTGGATTGGGCTTCCAAACGATAGGATATTTGCTGCTGACACTAATGCTGATATCAATACTAAGATGAAGCCTGGTACTTTCAGTAACCCTCAAGTTTTAGCGCATACGCTAGACCATAAATTGTTAGAGCTAATTGCAAATCTTGATAGACGTTTAGACAGTGCTTTGATGGCATTCGCTATCAAGCAACTCAGCCAGTATGATCTATCAGAAAGCACCATTAATCAATTACGTCTAAAAAGCGAAACCAGTCATAGTAACCAAGCACATCAACACTATGTAAAGCAGCAAAAATGTCGTACGATGCTGTTGCGCTACCAACAAGGCATGCTTGAGTTGTTTGGAAAACAGCTATCAGCTGATCTGACCAAAAGTTTTTCTGATAACCTATCAGATGAAAAAGATTTAATGGGTAATGTTCAGTCAGTACCGACTCATTTAAAAAGTGCTTCAATATCAATTTTAGCGCAGCAAGCTTCACCAATCCTATCGTTATGGCAAGCACTGCATTTACAGCAATTACTGCCGATATTTTCCGAAATTTTAAACGATAATGATGGAGACACACAGGCTGAATGGCAACCGCTATTACAGAGGGATGTGAGTGATATATGTGCTCAGCTTGATCCTTCAGGTCAGGTATTTAATGGCCTTAATGTGGCTAAGAGAGCCATAGTGACGTTGCTTGCATACCGGCTATCGAAAGATGTCAAAGGTCAGATGATATCGCCGTCACATAGCTCAGTACATGTGTCAGGGCTCGGCTATAATAACGACAGCGTTGCGCATTATATCGTCGATTTGCGCCGCCATGCGCGCTTGATTGATATTGATTTAACCATGATCAGTGATGCCAACTTGCAGTGGTTATTATTAACTGCCCAAAGTCTAAATAGTGTTCAACTGCTGGCTATTATTAATGCTGTGCCTGCCCATCCTGCATCTATTGCTACGGACTCTATAATAGAGGATCAGGGGAAAGAGAATTATCCAGAGAGACAACAGGAAAGCCGTCAAATAGACTATAATGAGTATCGACAATGGCTAAGTACATTGCATACCGTCATGTTACACGATACGATAATCAGTCAGGATGAATACGACTGCTTGATGGTACTCGCAGAGCGATGGCTAGGCGTTCGCGAGCTTTTTTGAATGCAGTTTAGTTGACACCTCAGAAGTCATTCAGCAGCTATGATGAATACTTTGGTTAAGCTGTCAAACTGATCAGCACATCTTTAAATGATTCAAACAAAATGAGCAAGGTAATAGAGACACATGAGTGATATCCAAGAACCGCTAATTGTATTGCAGCGCCGTATGCAGCAGCGCCAAATCCTAGCGATGATGGGTATTGAGCAATGGGTACAGCCGAATTCAGCGACGCTCAATATTACGGATATTGAGGCGGCTGAAAGTCAATTTGACTTATCTAATCAAAGCGCCTCTAACCAAAATATTGCACAACCAAGCGTTGAAGCAGAAGTCGTGGCGCGTTTAAATAATAACTCTTTAGACAATGAATCAGCAGACTCTATACTGGATACAGAAAATACGCCTGCTAGCGATTATGGTGATATTCAGAGTTATAATGACGTTCAAGATATTAACGAGCATGCCAATGAGCAAAGCCCAGTAAGCTATAGTTTTGACAGTACGACAAGCCATGCATCGAACTCTCCAAGCAATAGCGACTCTCAAGATAGCTTGCAACAAATACCACAAAACGTTGAGCAAGCGGTTGCCCCTTTAATAGACACCGTAACAACGACAGCCACTCCATCTATCAATCAGAATAATATTGCCGAAACCAATAATGATAATAGCCTTAAAAAGGTAGCACCATTTGATCTACAAGGTGGTCGCTATGGCGATTGGGTAATTCTGGTTGATATCCAAGCACTCAACAATGACAGCGAAAAGCTATGGCAAAATATCACGCAAGCATTGTCAATCACTTGCGAGACAACCTCATTTCCGATATGTGAGGGTATGGATACTGCCGAGCTTGCCAATGCTAGCCTTGCTGGATATGTGTTTAAGATTGGGCGCACTGAAGAAATAAAAGTAATGTCACTAACCGCACTGCCTGAAGGTCTTCACCATCCTAAACTTACTGCAGTACCCACCTTGGATGAGATGCTCGCTGATAGTAACCTAAAGCTTCAATTGTGGAAGCTGCTGTCGAGTCAGAGTTAAAGGCTGATGGCTTGCTGCAATAGCTATTGAACATAGCGATTAAGAATAAAATAGAGATAAGACTTACCTTAAGGGGTTTTAAAGCTGCAGTTCGAAAACTTGGCTTTTAGAACTTAGCTATTAAAACTTACATAACCACGATGACTTCATCATATTTAGGATATTGATTATGACCAGTAAAGCCGCTCCTAACCGTGTACCTAATTTTTCAGCGGGACCCGCTACGATACCGACCGCAGTGCTTGAGCGTGCGCAAAGTGAGCTGCTTGATTGGCAGGGGCGCGGTATGTCGGTCATGGAAGTAAGTCACCGTAGTAAAGAATATGTCACGATTACTGAAAAAGCCGAAGCTAAATTGCGCTCGTTAATGGATATTCCAGATAACTATAAGGTGCTATTTTTACAAGGCGGTGCCAGCTTACAGTTTTCAGCGATACCATTAAACTTATTAAATGGTGGGCGCGGTGACTATCTGACTACCGGTGCATGGTCAGGTAAAGCAGTCAAAGAAGCCAAGCGCTATGCCAAACTGGGTCTTGGTGAGGTTAATGAGGTCGCTACCGGTAAAGACAGCAATTTTACTAATGTGCCGGCTCAAAGCGATTGGAACCTAAGCGAAGATGCTGCGTACTTCCACTACTGCGCCAATGAAACCATTCATGGTCTACAGATATTTGAGCCGCCACAAGTTGATGCGCCGATTATCGCCGACATGTCTTCTTGCATTTTGTCACAGCCAATTAATGTATCTAAGTTTGGCATGATTTACGCTGGCGCACAGAAAAACATCGGTCCAGCGGGACTGATTATTGTGATTATTCGTGAAGATTTATTGGGGCAGGCAAGTGAGTGGTGCCCGCTGCTCATGAACTACGAGCATCAGGCTGAAAAAGAGTCGATGTCAAACACGCCAGCGACGTACTCTTGGTATTTGGCAGGGTTGGTATTTGATTGGTTAGAAGAGCGGGGCGGCGTTGAGGCTATTTATAAAGTGAATCAGCAAAAAGCGAATTTGCTATATAAAACAATCGATGACAGCAGCTTCTACAGTAATCCAGTTGAACCTAAATATCGCTCTATCATGAATGTGCCGTTTACGTTAGCAGACGATAGCCTTGATAAAGTGTTCTTAGAAGAGTCAGAGGCTGCAGGCTTAATGAACTTAAAAGGTCACCGTGATGTGGGCGGTATGCGTGCCAGTATCTATAATGCGGTGTCGCTAGATTGGGTACAGCAATTGGTTGACTTTATGATCGCATTTGAAAAAAAGCACGCTTAAATCAGTACAGTTTCTAAAAAAAGACGCAGCTTTATTTGAGTACAGTTTCTAAAAAAAGACGCAGCTTTATTTGAGT
>NZ_LNUO01000010.1:0-22901 GCF_001462175.1 Psychrobacter sp. ENNN9_III | reverse complement strand
AAAGCGCGCTTTGAGTTCCGCTGGGATGATCAGTTTAATCTAGCACTCGACCCTGATACTGCACGAGAATACCACGACGAAACGCTGCCAAAAGACGCACATAAATCAGCACACTTTTGCTCAATGTGTGGCCCCAAGTTCTGCTCAATGAAAATCACCCAAAACGTGCGCGAGTACGCCAAGGGTTTGGATGTTAAAGAAGATCTGGGCGCAGACGCTATGAGCGCAGCAGAGATTGAGCAGGGCATGGCGCAAATGACTGAAAAATACCATAGCGAGGGACGTCAGCTGTATAAAGAATTGTGATAGTCAGAATTAACTTTTGTCCCACAAAAAAGCGCTACTAATCAGTAGCGCTTTTTTTGATAGCTAATTTCTTAGTAAAAGACCCGCTTAAACCTTTGACGCTTTATAAATCTCGTCAATAGAGGCATTAATGGTATCGGCAAACTCTTTATCGCTTTGCTGCTTACTCAACCCTTCAGTAAAGGCACGTGAGAAACTGGCAATCATACCTGGATTTTTCTTGAGCTTTTCACAAGCATCGCTACGACTATAACCGCCAGATAATGCAACGACTCTTAACACTTTTGGATGATCGATCAGCTCTTGGTAAAAACCCTCTTCTTCAGGCAATGTCAGTTTGAGCATCACTTGGTGATCATCGTTTAAACGCACAAGATTACGTAAAATATCAGCTTTCAGTAGTAACTCGCAATCATGCTTATTAGCACTATCAATATTTACTTCTGGCTCAACAATTGGCATAAAGCCTTTAGAAATAATTTGCTTTGCAACGTCAAACTGCTGCTGGACAACCAGTTCAATACCATCAGCGCTTGGTTCATAAATAACTGAACGCATTTTGGTACCAAACACTGGATAGTTTTGGGCTTTATCTAACAACGTTTCCAAATTAGGAATTGGACGCATCACTTGTACGCCACTCATTTGTTCTGCCAAGCCTTTATCGACTTTTAAAAACGGTACAATGTTTTTGTCTTCCCACAGATAGTTGGCTGTTGGCTTACCATTAACTTCGCGATCCATCGTATCTTCAAACAAAATTGCTCCAAGAACACGTTCATTATCAAAGCAGTCGCAAGTCATGATCCGAGCACGCATCTCATGTACAAGGTCAAACATAGCCTCGTCATTGTCATACGCATCACCAGTGACACCATAGTTCTCGAGAGCCTTAGGAGTACTACCACCACTTTGATCAAGTGCTGCGATAAACCCTGAACCTTCTTTTATTCGTTGTAATTGCTTTTGATATTCCATTAACGATACATCCTCTAATGATTAATAAGGGTAAATGTTTACTTTGCTAGATTGGGCGGTATACGACAACTTGCATATGTTTCAACTATAAGCAACCTTAACATAGGACGTGCTATGTGCCTATATTCGATAAGTTAACAATCAATGTATTTTGAGAACAGTTGTTGATTTTGTGTATGGTAATATTATGTTTTATTATATATATTGAATTGAGAATATACAAACCTAACCTACTGTTCACCTACAAAATTCCATCATCATAGAAATTGCCAATAAATTTTGCATTATTTGTTATATGACTGACTTCACAAATGTAATGTCTTTAAGCTAAGAATAGAACGGCAACGCAGCTTACTGCTAACAACAATCCTAGCATGTTGATACGATTGAGTGACTCCTTGAACACACCTACCCCAATAATAGTTGCTACTGCAATGACTCCAACATTCATACCAGTAAATACAATACTTGGCGAGTCAGACAACATTTGATGCGCACGCACATAAGCATAGATATTACCCATATTCAGCGCACCGAGCAGTAATCCTGCGACAAGGGCATTACCTTGCCAGCGCACGCGAGTGATAAGTAAATATACAAATAATAATACCCCTGCTAGACCAAAACTGACAAACAAAGTCAGAGGAAATGCCGTCCCTTGTTTAGCAACTTGTTTGAATAAAATATCAATAACGCCATAACCTGCCCACACGCCAAAAAGCCATAAAGGTGTTCTTAGCGCAGAGTGTTTATGAGTCATCTGATTCGTTTTGTTATTGCTACTCACATTAGAGTTATTGGTTTGTTTTGGGCGATAAATCAGTGCGCCAAGTGCTAAAAACCCTAACGCTAGCCCCAATATACGGGTGCCAGTCAACACTTCGCCAAATAATAGAAAAGCGGCAATGATAGGTATAATCAATGATAAACGTTGAGCAGCATCGGTTGCCACCATTCCGACGGCTTCGATGGCTCGTCCTAGAACCACAAATACTGTAGGTAGCAGTATGCCAAGCGCAATAATGATACCCCATGCACTGCCAAGCGTATTAATACTACTCACTTCTGGCTTTAGTAATAGCCAAGTAAGCAAAAAAGCGACTGGATAACCGGCGACGATCGTTTGACGGATATCTATGTTTTTTTGTCGTAGTACTTTGAGTAGAACAGAAACAGCGACACTACAAAGCACCGCAATCGTTAAATACATCATCAACTTCTACCTTATTGAGTCGCAATTTTGCGTATTTTTCATTCTTTGACCAGTGCGAAAAATCTTGGCACAGTTGTTTTCAATGCTTCATACTTGACTAAGTTAGGTTGTCGAATACTACAAAGCAGTGAAAGGTAACAAAATACTTTTTGTACAGCAATTTATTTATAGTAGTTTTTATCAACTAGCGCCAAACATGTCCTGCTGCGTTCAAATTACAATTAGCATGCAGGGGTAAGCGCGAAGTTTTGCTAAAATAGCACACAATCCTAACAACACAAGTAATTGTCCAAGATAGTGTCTAATACCACTTATCTTGGGCGTATCGTCATTGCCTATGAATGCTCTATTTCGTTTTTTTGAAAACCGTCTTTCTGCCTTTCCTGATACGCCTATGCCATTGCCCTCACCTACTGATGGGCTATTAAAGTTTTTGTGGGCATGTACTAAAGGCCTGCGCGGATGGCTGTTGCTTTTTATGGTTTTGTCCGCCGGTATTGGTGTTTATGAGGCAATGCTATTTGCTTGGATTGGCAACATAGTCGATTGGCTTGGTATCTATACCCCGCAAAATCTATGGGCAGAAAAAGGCGACCTATTACTCCTCATGCTTGCAGTGTTGATATTAAGTCCGTTATGGATTGCCTTGTCGTCTTTTATACATTTTCAGACTTTGCAAGGCGTGTTTCCCATGCAAATGCGCTGGCGTTTTCATCAGCGCATGTTAGGTCAGTCCATGCAGTTTTATCAAGACGAATTCTCTGGTCGAGTCTCAGCAAAAGTGATGCAAACGGCACTGGCAGTACGTGATACTGTTATGACTGTCACTGACATGTTTACCTACGTGACTGTATACTTTATTACTTCTGGTATTATTCTATTCAATCTTGATAGCTTATTACTAACCCCTTTTGTTATCTGGTTTGTCTTAGTGGGCCTCACCATTTGGTTTTTTATTCCACGGTTAAAACGCACTGCTATTGTGCAAGCGGATGCCCGCGCTTTGATGGTCGGGCGTATTACCGATGCCTATGCCAATATTATGACGGTCAAGCTGTTTAGTCACTCACGCCGTGAGTTGGGTTACGCCAAAAACGCTATGGGACAGTTTTTGGGAACGGTACATGCCCAGATGCGCTGGGTCAGCTATCTTGAAGTATCAACGCATCTGATTAGTGTCATCTTAGTGAGCAGTACTGCTGGGATAGGATTATATTTATGGCAGCAAGGTGCAGTAGGCGTTGGCGCTATTGCCGCAGCGACTGCTATGGCGCTACGCCTTAATGGTCTCACTCGTTGGATTATGTGGCAGACGGCTACCTTGTTTGAGAGTATCGGTACTGTACAAGATGGCATGCGGACTTTATCAGCGCCTCAGACCATCATTGATATGCCTAATGCTTCTGCGTTAAAAGTTACTGATGGACATATCGTATTCGACAACGTTGACTTTAGTTATGAAGATGAGAATACTGAAAATGTAATGGCTAGTGAGTCTGGTGATAGCAGCCCTACTCTTACATCTGCACCAATCAAACTACTTGATAGCTTTTATTTAGATATCAAACCCGGTGAGAAGATTGGTTTGGTGGGACGCTCAGGTGCTGGTAAGTCAACCTTGGTTAATTTGCTCTTACGCTTTTTTGATGTCGATAGCGGTAAGATTTACATCGATGGACAAGCAATTGACGAAGTCACGCAAGAGTCATTGCGTCAGCAGATTGGTATGGTCACTCAGGATACCTCACTCCTGCATCGTACTGTTCGTGAAAACATCGCTTACGGTCGTCCTGATGCCACGGATGAAGAGATTATTTTTGCGACCAAGCAAGCTCAAGCTTGGGACTTTATCAAAGACTTATATGATGACAAAGGCAATACCGGTCTTGATACCCAAGTTGGTGAGCGCGGCGTCAAACTCTCTGGCGGACAACGTCAGCGTATTGCCATATCACGTGTCATGTTAAAAAACGCTCCTATTTTGCTTTTAGATGAGGCAACCAGTGCGCTTGATTCTGAGATTGAATTTGCCATTACCGAAAGCTTAAATGACATTATGACTGGTAAAACCGTTATTGCTATCGCGCATCGTCTATCAACGATTGCTGCACTAGATAGATTGGTCGTTATGGATAAAGGACAGATTATCGAACAAGGTAGCCATGACGAATTGTTAGCACTAAAAGGTGTCTATGCTGGATTATGGCAGCGTCAAAGCGGTGGTTTTTTGGGTGAAGACAACTAATCTTCATCCAAAAATAATAAAAAGGGAAGCCTTAACATGGAAGCATTTACAAATAGTATCGATATCAGCGGCAAACAAGCACGTTATTACGACCTCCATCAGCTCAATAGCTCAGAGAAAACCATGACGCAAAAACGTCCACCTGCCCATTTTTATGGTGGCAACAGCTTTACGGTTGGTACTTACTCCCCGCTACTAACCGAACTTGCAGATAACTTCGATATCATCTCGCTGGCGCTGCGTGGCTATTGGTATGATAAGCCTAAAGCTCGGTGCCTAACTCGTGAGCAAGATGCCGATATGCTTATTGAGTTTTTGGATAAGACTCAAGACAAGCCTATTATCGGTATTGGACACTCCCAAGGAGCGACTGCAACGGCGATGGCAGCAGCTAAGCGTCCTGATCTATTCTCGCAGCTGTATCTTATTGAGCCGGTCACCTTTACCAAAAAACAAACCGCATTATATAACCTACTCCCACGTGCTTTTATGCTTAGCCGTGAACCGTTTAAGAGCACCCTGACCAAGCAAACCAGATGGTCAAGTATCAATGATTACTACGAGCATCTGCGCAAGCAACGCGCGTACAGACGTATCAGTGATGAACATTTGCTAGTATTCGCTGAGCAAAGCCTCGCTGCTAATACTGACGGCAGCTACTCTTTAATCTTCGATCCAGAACAAGAGCTTGCCAACTATTTTGGTACGCCGCATATTGATAGTGCTCTTAAAAAACTACGCTGTCCTTATACACTGGTCACAGGCAAGCCCACTTTATTTATTAACCATAAAGTCCGTAAACAATGGCAAAAATTCGTACCTGACAACAGCCTAATATCACTGTCTGAATATGGGCATTTGTTACCGATGGAAGCGCCTGAATTATGTGCGCAGATCATAAATGAGCACTATAGAGACAATAGATAAACCAAACGATGACTGACCTTTTTGCACCATTACCGACTGATAATCTATTGCCTTATGATGGCAAGGTAAACGATTTGGGGGTTATTATTGATAATCCTAATAGCCTCTACGACATTCTCTTAGCTGAGCTTCTTTGGCATTCGGACGTCGTGACTTTATTTGGTAAAACTCATGTCACTACACGTCAAATTGTTTGGATGGGTAATGACAATACCAGCTATCACTATTCAGGACATAGGCGCCAAAGTGTACCATGGTCAAAATCTGTGTTTCATGTGAAACAACGTATCGAAAAACAGTTAGCAGATATAGGAATCGAAGTTGATTTCAATTCCTGCTTACTGAACTACTACCCTTCAGGCGCTGACGGTATGGGCTATCATGCAGACGATGAAAAGGAGCTCGGCGTACAGCCAGTTATCGCGTCTTTATCACTGGGTGCCACGCGCAAATTTGTCTTAAAGCACAAAAAAAACTCAAGATAAAGTCGAACTTTATCTTGAGTCAGGTCAGCTTATTGTCATGCATGGTGATACCCAAACGTTTTGGAAGCATACCATTACTAAGTCTAAGACCGTTGCCGATGGACGAATCAGCCTGACCTTTCGGCAAATAGCATTTAGTTAATCAAATCAAGTTTAGCTAACTTTTAAAACAATTTTGCCAAAGGTATCACCTTTTTGTAGCTCACGATGCGCAGCGACAACTTCAGATAGCGGATAAGTCTGCTGAATTTGTAATTTCAACTTTCCATCTCCTACTTTATGTAAGACCTGACTCATAACCTCTCCACTACGTTGAGCCTTAAAGCCTGCCACATTTAGGTTGTCCTGGCTACCCGCCTCTTGAAGTTTGTCAACCCAAATAGTAGGTAATACATTGACGCGTCCGCCAGATTTAAGCACATCAAGCGCACGTACGCCAGCATCATCACCGACTAAGTCCAGTAGCACATCAGCTTGTAGATCAGGAAATGCATCTTCTTTAGTATAGTCAATCCAGCCTGCAAGCTTGCTCTTATCTACGAGAGTATCGAGCTTGCTATATTTTTCTGGTGAGCAGATAACAGTGACTTTGATGTCATCTTGATTGACCTTTTCCATCAGTAACTGAATAAGTAGATGACCAACACCGCCTGCTGGGGCATTGATGACGACATGCTCGCCTTTTTTAATATCAGCAAACTCTACAAACTGTAGCGCTGTTTGTCCGATACAAGGCAATGCCCCTGCTTGCTCTAGCGTTACCGACTCTGGTACTTTGGCAAGTAGATTGGCATCAACTGCAACGTACTCAGCATAACAGCCACCATCAAAAGTCAGAGCTGCAACTTGTTCACCGACTGTGAATTGCTCGTTATTACTTTTAACTACAACGCCAGCCACATCAAAACCCAAAATGGCAGGTTTACCGTGCTCAAACTTATTGTTGCGTATGTTTTCTGCACCCCAACCCTTACCTTGGCGAGTTTTATAATCGACAGGATTGATACCTGCATATGCTACTTTTACCAAAACTTGGTCATCGCTCAAGTCAGGGATAGCGACACCATCTTGATAGTGCATGACATCGGGCTCCCCAAACTCACGAATAAGAACGGCATGTTGAGTCGTTGGTAAGGGATTATTAGAAATGGTAGACATAATTATATATCCTTATATTTTATGTAGTTATGGTTGTTTGTCTCATTAGTATATAGATTGAAAACCCACACTATAGCAGAGCGAGTTCAGCACTGATAGGTAAATGATCTGAGAGCTTAGACCATGGTTTGCCATTATGTACCCAAGCACTTTTTATAGAAAGATTGCGAACATAAATACGATCTAAGCTGAGTACCGGCAGCTTTGCTGGGAAGGTCGGTAACAGCTTACCATGACAGTGCCTAAAGGTCTCAGTCATTCCAAGGTCACTGGCTAATGTATCACAAGACAGTTTTTTCCAGTCATTAAAGTCGCCTGCCAAAATTAGCGGTTGATCTGAGGCAATCTCATTGCGTACATAGTCACTAATTGCCTGATATTGTTTGATACGGTCGCGCTCAAATAAATTAAGATGAGCACATAACACCACTACTGGCTTCCTCCAGCCAGTTGGCTGTACTTCACAGTGCAACACACCGCGTTGCTCTAGCTTATTCACAGTGATATTGACATTGTGCTTGGGATCTAATGGGAATCGACTCAATACCGCATTTCCATGATGACCGTTTTCGTATTCTGAGTTTTTGCCATAGCTATTTTGCAGCTGCAAATACTCACCAAACCATTCATGCTGAGATTGATCAGGGTATTCGTTATAGTGCATGTTGCGCCTCAAGTGTTGACCTTGCACCTCTTGTAAACATAGGACATCAGACCCTACCTCTTCAAGAGCTTGAGCAATTCCTTGCATTTTTACTCGGCGATTAAGTGGCGACATACCTTTATGGATATTATAGCTGGTCACAACAAAAGAGTTTTTATTCATCATAGATTTAGTATTCATAGCATAAGTGTTATAAACAATTATAGGCGTTATCCATACTATAACAACATTAATGATAATTTTAGCTTTATCGTTATTGCATTAGATCGTATTGAGCATTTAACTGCTAGAAGTGGTTTGTGAATGACCAATACACCTAGATGTTTGAAACAGAAAAAAGCATTGGCCCTTATCGAACCAATGCTCTTGTTAGCGATAAACCATCATTATTCAGTTAACTGATTGGATAATCAGTAGCGCGTAACCAAAGCAATTGGCTGGTCTTCGCTCATAATGTCTTGTGGCATAAACACCACTTCACCACCATTATGCATGACATGTTCTATAATCTCACCAACAGCATCATCCGTTACATCGTTTGCAGCAGCGTTGTCTGCCAGCATAAGTGTTTGAGCTTTTTCATCAATCTTAGCTGATTGCATATAGCCACGGCGTACATAAAGCGTCTCGCCTGCTCCTTGGAAGGCACTACGATAAACTTCTTGCAAATCGGTACGTAACATCTCTGCACCGCGCGCTTTATCAATCTCGCCAAGTGCGGCTTCGTGTAACGATGTACGATAGCTCTCTACTGCCTCTTGGACACCATCGATAATATGTTGAGCGCTGCCATCTTCTAGATTGGTAACGTTCGAGACTTTAGCAATGATATTGTCTGGGCGATCACAGACGTCGTTATAATAGCTGATATTGCGTGCATCACCGACCACAACCAGTGGCATTTTGTGCTCGCCCCATAGCTCTTGTACACTTTTATCAACTTGGTTAAAAAACTCTTTTAGATAGTTATCTTCTTTGTTTGCTGAACGATCAGACCCTGCATCACCTGTGGTATATAAACCATTGTTTTCTATAGGAAATGGGATGTTTTCCATATTGTTCTGGCTATCAGAATCATTGTCAAATTCTCTGACAACGCGATCATTAGACGCTTCGATCAAACGCGCCACGTCACGTGTGAGGACCACCGTATAATAATGTACAGCACTTGCCATATCACGGACAAGATCACGAGTTGCAAAACGATCAGATATTACGACGCGCTCTTTGGTATCAAGTGGCATACGAATGATTTGTACATCGTCAGTGCTAGCAAAAATTGCTAACGTATCAAGGTTATAGTTATGGTTGAGATCATCTGTTTTAGCATGAATATTTTCTAAAATAGTAGACGCTGTCTGCTTATCATACTCATTGGTCAAGCGCTCTTCGACTACTTTTAATTGGTTCTTTAGTGCAATAGGATCTTGTTCATTTCCCGGATGCTCACGGTGTGTTTTTACAAATATACTTACTGCAGGATCAGCTTTTGTTTCACGTAAACTCTTGAGGGTCGCTTTCATAAATACTTTTCCTTATGTTGTTGTTATGGATTCCAACTCATAAAATACTCATACAGACTTAATGGCTTTACTTGATGTATGTAGTCTAGTTTAGATAATCAGCTTATTACGCTCATCTGGCATCGATTGTCTTTTTATAGTTATTAGCTGGCATCGATTGTCTTTTTTATAGTTATTAGTATGCAAAACCTGATTTAACATCATGTTCTGCACATGACATATATAATAACCATCAGATGAAGCCGCAGTTTTATGTTGGAACAACTATGATGCTACCAAGTTAATCTAGCGAGCTATAGGGTTAGTTTGCAAGCAAATGATAGCGCTTTGTAAGCATAAGTAAGAAAGATTTATTATTACAACTGCCGATACTCACTATAAACCCAATATAGAATAATCAATATAGACTATTTACTTATCGTCCATCACGGTAAGCTTGTATTCTGAACAAAACAGACCCATCATTAAAGTGACCTTTCATTCTTTTATTTACTCCATTAAATATGCGAGTAAAACCCAAGCTATTAAAAAATAACACGTGTGTTTTACTAACTTGACCTTTATTGTCGTTGGATACTTCTATGACTACGATCGACCCAAATCTACATCTTATTGACTTTGATGCAACCGACCCTATTGACTTACAGATAAAAGTAACGGATGCAATTAAACAAGGTAATGACTTTTTAGATAAAGTTGCAGCATCAGCAGATAAAGAATCTAACACTATAAATGCTAAGCAAGCATTGAGCGATATCATCATGTTTGATCATATCAATTTAGCGTTGGATCGCAGCTGGGGTGTTTTGTCACATCTCAATAGTGTAATGAGCAACGACGAGATTCGTCACGTTCATCATGAGTTATTACCTAAACTCTCAGCTTATGGTACTCGCGTCGGTCAGCATCAACCATTATTTAATCGTTATCAGGCGATCGCTGACGATAAAGAATTCTTTGCAACGCTTGAGCCTGCTCGTGCGCGCGCTATTGAACTTGCCCTGCAAAGCTTTGAGTTATCAGGTGTGGCATTGCCAAAAGATAAGCAAGAGAAGTTTGCTGATATTCAAAGTACACTCTCAACACTGTCTGCGACTTTTTCTGATCATATTTTGGATGCCACCCAAGCCTTTGTGTTGCCATTACAACAAGAGCAATTAGCAGGCTTAACGACAAGTGGCTTGGCGCTATTGGCAGATGCTGGCGAGCAATACAAATCTCGCGAACTTGCTAATGGTACGCGTACGCAGGCTGAGATTGATGCGCTACCGACACCGTACTATGTAGCAACTTTGAACATACCTGTGTATTTGGCTGTCACGACCCATGCCGACGACCGCAAACTGCGTGAGACGCTATACCGCGCTTATGTCACCCGTGCTTCGGAGTTTGATCAGCATACCAATGCCAAAGGCGAGTCGCTAAATAACGCTGACATCATGAGTCAAATTCTACAACTGCGTGAACAAAAGGCTCAGCTATTAGGCTTTGAGAACTACGCTGAAATCTCGCTTTCGACTAAAATGGCCGACAGTGTCGCCGAAGTTGAGACCTTTTTACGGAATTTGGCGACCAAAGCCACCCCCACAGCTAAGCAAGATTTAGCCCAGTTACAAGAATGTGCCCGTGATTATAACATCACTGAGCTACAGCCATGGGACAGCGCTTATATTGCTGAAAAGGTAAAACAAGATAAATTTAGCTTATCGCAAGAAGAGATTCGTCCGTACTTCCCCTTACCGAAAGTTATTGACGGCCTCTTTGCTATCGTAGAACGTTTATACGGTATCACCGTGCAAGAACACAGCGAGTCGATATCGCGCTGGCATGAAGATGTGCGCTTTTATCAACTATTTGATGCTGATGACAACTTACTTGGCGGTTTTTACTTTGATTTGTTTGCCCGTAGTGGTAAGCGCGGTGGAGCGTGGATGAGTGGTTTTCAATCACGTTACAGCAACAAGGAGCAAGCATATCAGCAGTTACCAGTCTGCTTTATGGTTGGTAACTTTACCCCAGCGCTAGATGGTCAACCAAGTTTGCTCACTCATGATGAAGTATTAACCTTATTCCATGAGTTTGGTCATGGTCTACATCATTTATTGACGCAAGTAACGGTTGGTGATGTCGCAGGCGTAAACGGGGTTGAGTGGGATGCGGTCGAGCTGCCTAGCCAGTTTATGGAAAATTGGGCTTGGGAGAGCGATGGCATTGCACTTATTAGCAGTCATGTCGAGACAGGTGAGCCACTGCCAAAAGATAAGCTTGATGCGTTGTTGGCCGCCAAAAACTTCCAAAGTGGTATGCAGACATTGCGTCAAATTGAATTTGCATTGTTTGATTTATTGATTCATGCGCATACGCCAGCGCTTGATTATGCAGGTATTTTAGCGACCCTACAGGCAGTGCGCGATGACATCGCTATTATGGGAACCCCTGACTATAACCGCTTTGCCAATGGTTTTAGTCATATCTTTGCTGGCGGTTATGCAGCAGGTTATTACTCTTACAAATGGGCTGAGCTATTGTCTGCCGATGCGTTTAGTAAGTTTGAAGAAGACGGTATCTTTAATCCAATCACCGGTAAGGCGTTTCGTGAGACCATCTTATCTGTTGGCGGTAGCTTACCAGCAAAAACCAACTTCGAGAATTTCCGTGGCCGCAGTGCCAGTATTGATGCTTTACTACGTCATAGCGGCTTTGATGACACCGTTGCCAATACGGCGGCAAATGCCCAAACTACACGCGAGGTGAGCTGATGCGCTATCAATCAAACCGGCCAAAAAGACAATTTTTAGCAGGAGTACGTTGCCCCAAGTGTCAGGCATTAGACGCGATTGTACAAGTCAACATTGTGACACCTGTGCCTGATGAGTATATCGAATGTACTCAATGCGGTCATAGTGAGCATCGTCCTGACTCCGATGAAATCAGCGCAAAAAACCATCTTGAGGATCAGCTGATCCGTGATGCAACAATCACGGGGACTAGCGGTACAGTTAAGTTTAAAAATTAAACTTAGCGTCTTAAGACTTATTTACGCTCGTAAATTCGCTAAAGATTTAGACCTATACATGACAGTTGTACTTACCATTAGCCTATCTATTGATAGGCTTTTGTTTTTTAGTTTGCTATAGTATAAAAAACTGCCCTCGATACAAACTGGCCCTGGTATGACTTCTAAACAACCTTCACCTACTTTATCTAAAACAGCAACTAGCACTCGTTCAAAAAAACTCATAATGATGGCCTTATTATCGCTAGCTGTTGTTATCGCTTATTTTGTATGGGCACGCCCCCTATCAACAACGCCGACTCCCATAAAAGAGACAACAACAAAAACTGTGCCTTCTCAAGTTGATACGTTATCAAAAAACGTAGATAGCAATTCATCAGAAGCAGCAGGTGTTGTTAAAACTAATAATCCATCTTCACCCACTGAAAATACTGAGTCAATTGAGACGCAAGTAACTGATTCTGAAGTTATATTGAATGCCAAGTTACCAGAAACTGATACTTTAGCCAAAGAAGAGGTTGATCGCTTAGAAGATGAACGTCAACGCTTAATAGAACAAGAAAAACTGGCAGTTGAACAAGTACAAATGAATAAAAAATTAACCGACATGAAAGCTGAGCAAATTAAATTGCTTGAACAACAAATCGCCCAGCTAGAAGCTGCACAAACGACGACTCAGTAATATAAAACAGTTTATTAAAGATATAAGTAGCTAACCGTATGTCAGCCTATATAGACTGCTACTAAATGCCAGCTTGAATGCATATCACTTATCAAACTATTTATATTCAACCATTTATTTTTGGGGTATCTGTTGTGACCACTTTGCGTTTGACCCATGCCCCGATTCTAAATAGCAGCGCGCAGGTATTGATTTTGCCGGTTAATAATGCTGGTGTATTGCTAGATCCTATACTTATGCGGACGAAGACCTTGTATCCTGACAACTATCAACGCTATCTTCGCGCTTGTCGCGATAGCAGCCTAAAAGTGGGTAGTTGCCTACTGCATAAAAGGTTGCGCGAGTCGGCAGGTCTTGGTATTAGTAGCAATGGTAATCAGCCAAGTTATGTGGCTAATTTAATCATATCAGATCACCCCTACCATCCGGTCCGGTCACAGTGGCTCACTGCTGCACTCATTGATTTACGACAGCAGCTAATACCGTTAATACGTTACCAAGGTATACGCAGGATTGCCTTATTAGCACGACCGCTTCTCTTTACTCATTCACAGCGTCATACAGACAACGAACCTCCTACTTCAAATATGACTATTCTAGACTGGGATACAGAGACCTTACCCCTTCTCACTCAATATCTGCAAGATATACCAAAAGTTCGTATTGATATTCATCTTCCTAAAAGTATAACTGTCTGAACTTGTTAAATTTCCTAGTAAAATGTTTTTTCCTGTAGGTCTTAATAAGTATATTTATGTCGTGATATTGATTAAAAGGTCACTCCAGCCTAGTATCGAATGTGAGTGCCCTTAAGCATAAATATTTTTTAATTAACGACCTAAACAGGAGAATTAATTATGCCAAATAATAATTCTAGCAAAAATAACACTAAGAACGAAAACAACGATGCGGTAACAGCTGTAGAGGTTGTCAAAGACGATACCGTGGTATTTGAAGATGGTAATTTCGAAGAATATAACGCTGAGCATGACTACCAAGAGGATAAGGAGCAGGACAAGAAAACTCAAGACGATAAGACCAAAGACAAGCAAACCCAAGAAAAGAAAGTTGGCAGTGCTGCTAAAGATGATAAATCAGCAGCTAACAAGTCTAAAAGCCAAGACAAACCTGAAAGCTCTAGTAAAGCTAAAGATACTGACACTGATACTAAGTCAGACAACAAAGGCAAATCTGAAAGCGCTAGCAAAGATGCAGAGGCTGACAAAAATCAGAAGTCTGATAAAAAAGAAGCGTCTAAAAAAGACACTAAGGCTGAACAAGACGATCAGTCTGACAAAGCTGGCGATACTAACAAAGAAAGTAAATCTAGCCAAGAAGAGAAGACTAGCAAAAGTGACAAGTCTGACGACGCTGAAGAAAATAATGCCAACCAGCAAGACGACACCGAACAAAACGACGCTGATGCAAAAGAGCAGTCCGATGAGGATAGCAACTCTAATATGTCGATGGCAGGTCTATTCCAGTGGGCAAACAAGCTCAGAGAAGACTTTATGTCTGAAGCGATGGGCATGACTAATGGCGTTACCGGAAAGGCTACTGCTATGACGCTAGAGCGACTAATCGCTGTAGTAGATATGGAGCTTGCCGCCTTTGATAAAAGCGTAGAAGTTGCCAAAAAACTCATCGCAAATGTAGAAGAAGAGCGCAACAAAATCGCAAGCAGAAAAGAAAAATATCAAGATATGATTGATGATTTAAATCAAGAGTAAGCACTTTAAATCGTTAGTCTAAAGTTTAAGTAATCCAATGTTAGACGTTCATTTAAGCGTTTGGCATTGGATTTTTTTTGGCTGAGTAAACGCTTTGGCAAATGCTTATACGGGCATATTTGTACTTTTAATTTTACTACAAGCTTTTTTATTTTGAAAACACTGACCAGCCTGTTCTCTCTCCTAGTAGCTCTAACGCTTTAGTCCCAAGTTTTGAGTTGCCGACCGAATTTAGGCCAGGTGACCATACTGCAATTGCACCCTTACCTGGCGCTATCGCTAGAATACCGCCACCGACGCCGCTTTTGCCCGGCAGACCCACCTGATAGGCAAACTCCCCAGAGCCATCGTAGTGACCACACATCATCATTAATGAATTGATCCGCTTGGATTGCTGCGGGCTGATCACCTTTGCCCCTGTGGGTTGATTGATACCATTAGAGACCAAAAACAGGCCAGCACGGGCTAACTGCTCACAGCTCATTGCAATCGAGCATTGATGAAAGTAAGTATTAAGTATCTTATCGACATCATGCTGTAGATGTCCAAAAGACTTCATAAAGTGAGCGAGTGCGGCATTTCGATCTTCGTGGTCGATCTCAGATCTTGCCACTTTATAATCAAAACCGATCGAATCATCGTCTGCTATAAAGTGCACAAACTCTATAATCTCATCCAGTATCTCTTTTGGCTCGCGTCCCATCGTAATAGCATCCACTACCGCAATCGCCCCTGCATTGATAAAAGGATTACGCGGTCGGCCCGACTCATACTCGAGTATGGTAATGGAATTAAAGGGGTCACCTGAGGGTTCACGGCCGACATGATTCCAAAGTGTACTGCCAAGCTTACTAAGACCAATAGTTAGCGTAAATACTTTGGAGATACTTTGTATGGAGAACAGCGTACTGGCATCTCCAGCCGAGTATACTTGTCCATCAGGAGTCGCGACGGCGATACCAAACTGATTGGGATCGACATGCGCCAGCTGCGGGATATAATCTGCTACCTTTCCGCGGTCGGTCTCAAGTGCCATTTGGGCAGTAATGTCATCTAGAATTTGTTGCATCATAAAGGGGTAACCGTGTTTTTATTGAGTTTTCTGAATAGGCATGATTTTAACTGAATTTGGCAGGATAAGACGGAGAAATTATATTTTGCTATTATTCATCATGACACATAAAGTCTGATATAAGTAACTCCATTCTAGCGGTCTGTTTTGGGTAGTCTATTGATAGATTTAATAAGCAAAATAAATGTTTCCGTTGGAATATACCGATAACATACTGAACAATTAAGCCCCTTTTTTCGACCAAACACAATCACCATAAGTTGTTGAAGAAATATCAAACTATAGAGAAAATACTGAGCCTCTAGCCGACAGTTTACTTGGTACTGTGCCGCTCACACTCAAAATACCCCCTGACTACAAGGCTAAAAGGCTTCGAGCCAATCTTCCATTAGTTTATTGAATAAAGCCATTATGCTTGCTGGTCTAAAGCAATGACTGCCTGTTTCAACCAAGTACCCGCCTTACCTAAAGGTTTTTCTTTATGCCAAACCAACTCGACCGCAACTGGCCAACTGTGCTTATCAAAGTCCAGCTTTGGTGACACCAAAGAGCCATCTTTTAATGCGTCAAGAATAATATGCTCAGGCACCAACGCCCAACCAAGGTTACGTTGGACAAGCTCGATAATAACCCATTGACTCTCCACCCACCATACATCAGCAGCAACCCTTAAACGTGATTTTTCTTTACTCTCGTTTCGCGTTGCTACAATCAACTGACGATACCTTTTTAAGTCCTCCCAGCTTACCAATCTATTTGCTATTTCATGCTCGGGTGAGCAAACCATTTTAAGGGGAATCCAGCCTAAGGTATGAAAGCTAATAGCTGACGGTAAATCTTCTTGGCTCCACATAATGCCCAAATCTGCCCGCTTTTCTAAAATCAAACGACTGACGTCTTCCATGATGGGAAGAAGCAATTCTAACTCCACACTTGGAAATAAGTTATCAAATTCATCCAGCAATCTAGCCAGCCACTCTGATGGATAAAGATCGTCCACTGCAAGCACTAAACGGCTTTCGACCCCTTCGCTTAAGCTTTTGGCAACACCAAAAAAATGCTCACAGCGCTCTAAGATTAGATAAGCTTCAGCTAAGAGACGCTCACCTTCTTCAGTTAGCTTAGGATAACGACTATCTCGGCCAAATAAAACGTTATCCAAGTCGACTTCTAAATTAGCAACTGCCGCACTAACCGATGATTGAGCTTTGCCTAACCGACGTCCTGCTGCCGAAAACGACCCTGTTTCCACAGTCGCCACAAATGCTTGCAACTGATCTAAAGAAAAGTTCATGTATCGGTTTTTCCTATGGATAGTAACTTTGAACTATTATTTTAGCAGATACAATAGATTTAAATTAACAATATGAACTAATATTCTATAAGGATTGAACATGCGAACTCATAGAGATCGTATTCGTCACGCTGTTGGATTTGAAATAATTGCATTAATACTATCCATCCCAATTATGAGCTTCTTCTTTAATTTTGATATTAAGGATATCAGCGTTATTGCCATCACAGGCTCTATCATAGCAACCCTATGGAACTACGGATTCAATATTGCCTTTGATAAGGGGATGGTGAGATTTAAGCGCAGTACATTTAAGACGCCAGCGTTAAGGGTGCTTCATGTATTACTGTTTGAGAGTGGCCTGCTGATTCTATATCTGCCGATGGTCTCTTGGTATCTTGGCATTACTTTATGGCAAGCCTTTATTATGGATGCGTCATTGGTTGGATTTTATCTGGCTTATACCTTCTCTTATAACTGGGCTTATGACAAGATTTTCCCAATACCGTATTTTAACTATGAAAAAAATGAAGCGGTTTCTATATAGACTGCTTTATCTATCTACAAAACAACTTTCTAATTATTCAAAAACAAAAAAAACCGCCCTGACTGCTATTACTGACAGTTCAGAGCGGTTTTTTATATCAAACTAAGCTACTTATTCAGCAGTTGTCGTTGTACCCTGCTCAATACCTTTCATAGTCAACTTAATGCGACCAACATGAGATTACTCCAGTGCTCATCTTCTTTAACCAGTTCCATTAAACTCAAATAAAATTTAAGTATAGCTTATTGTACTCTACAAAGTTGAATTGTGGCTATTTCATCACTTCAACGGATAAATTTTTGAATCTAATAAATACTACTCGTAGACTATCAACTGATAAGTTAGGCTCAACCAACTCCCTCCTTCCTATCTTTTCATTAATGATCTATAAATAGTATTAAGCGTTACGTATTACTGGTTTCATTTATGTACATCCTAATCACGCTGATATACGTTTAGACAAGTGAACCTATAAGATACTTGGGCTATAACTTAGTAATTAATGCTTAACACAGAAGCCAACTACAAATTATTCTATAATGACTCCAATATGAAGGACTCATTTAAATTGATATCTGAGTAAAAAATACGTTTATTTATCTCTTAAAAGCCCTTCAATTATCCAATTTTGAAGGTTTAAATCACTCTCATGCCAATTTATATCTTTATCCCAATACCCTGCAGAGCGCTCAAGAAAATTCAACATAGGAAAGCCATAACTCATTTCTACAACTCTAATTTCATCATCTATACCGTGGATAAGGTCTATGGCTAACGACTGAGTTTGAAGTTTATCAGAAACGTTAAAAGCTAACTCTATATACCTTTTATCAATTTTTTCGTTATCAAAAACCAAATTCCCGCTTCCTGATGCTCTAAAATCGTTCTCTCTAACCATCCTCTTTAAAGCTACTGCTCTATTATCAATCACGACAACTCTAACATCAAAACCTTTGTTTTCTATAAAGTCTTGAAAATAAGCATAATCACGTTCAGGACTTTGTTTTTTAGCAAACTCACTATTAAAAACAAATCTTGTAACACCTTTTAAAACATTTGTTAACGAACCTACACTTAATGTATCTTTTCCACTCTTTCTAAGCGCTTCTTTTAAATACCCAACCCTATCTAGCTGAGGGAATCCCTTTCCAAAAGACTTGTTTATAAACTTAACTGCGTCCGATTTTGATCTCGCCAACTTAACATTACTAGATCCTGCACCTCGAGTTAGTTTGAAAACTTTGGGATAGCTAGTATTCTTTGCCCATTTCTTCGCTTGTTTCTTATCATAAAAAATATAGCTAGGAACTATTGGTATACCAGCAGCTTCAAGAAGATACTTCTGAGCGACCTTATTATCAAAATGCCAGTTTGTTTTAAAATCAGGAAAAACCCTTAATCCTGAATGTTCTATAGCAAAAAGGATATTTTTAGCAGCGAGAACATCCTTGATTTGGGAATGATGATGATGCCACATGAAAACATCATAACCTTTTAATTGTTCTATAATATCAGTATCAAAAGCATTAACTAACTTATAATCAATATTTTTATTTTTGCAATATTCAATCCAACGATCGGAAAAACTCCCTGGTCTATGATGAATAGCTACTTTCATTTATATTTTCCTTAAAAAAATCATTGAATATTTTAAAAAACGGAGTCAATAGATTCTGCTTTTCTTAAAAAAGAAGTCATTAAAACACAAAATTGAATTAATAGCACAATTGACACCGTATTAATGAAGCAAAATTATTGGTGTGATATGGTTGATGTGATATCCAAATTAATTGTATATCGTAAAATTAAGTACATCTTAAATAGACACCAAAACGTAAGTTGCTTTAACATAATGCGGTACATTTTGAGTACTAGATTTTAATAGCATTGGATAGCAGTTTAACAGCCATTATGAAGCCCGTACTCAAAAATAAAGACAGCAACATCTTGATGTTATTAAAAATATTTTAAAAGAATAGCGAAAACTACTACAAAAAAATTGATAATTAACACACATTCTAATATTACGAGTAATCTATCTAACTATAAAACACTATATAGATAGAATCAAACAATATGTTGCAATCCGAATATAAGACAAAAATTTAGAAAAACACTTATTTATTACTTAGATAAAACCAATAAAATATTGAAATCAAAACTTATGATTCAACCAAAAAGTCCATAACCACTATTATAACGATGCTGATGGCAAATTAAAGAAGACTCAATCTATTTTAGAAAATATTACTACATGTGGACCACAAAGTATATTGTCATTATGTCAATAGCTAGATCTATTGTTACGTATAGCGCACAGCCAGAGACTAATATCCTTACTAAGAAACTAAATGCATTTGATAAAAGTAATATTTAACTATTTAGTAACATTAAAGAGATAAAAAAAACGCCCTGACTGCTATTACTAACATTTTAGAGCGGTTCTTTTACATCAAACTAAACTATCTATTCAGCAGCTGCATCCTGCTCTACCCCTTTCATAGTCAACTTAATGCGACCACGGTTATCGACGTCTTGAACAAATACATTAACGGTCTGACCTTCTTTTAGATAGTCAGACACATTCTCTACGCGCTCTTCTGCGATTTGTGAAATATGTACTAAGCCATCCGTGTTTGGCAAGACGTTAACGAACGCGCCAAAGTCAACGATACGAGCGACTGTACCTTCGTAAGTTTTACCAACTTCAACTTCGGCCGTCAATGCTTCGATTTTACCGATAGCAGCTTTAGTTGCCGCTTTGTTCTCACCAAAGATACGAATCGTACCAGCATCATCAATATCGATAACCGCGCCAGTCTCTTCTGTGAGCTGACGAATCATCGCGCCGCCTTTACCGATGACATCACGAATCTTGTCAGGATTGATTTCGATAACCGCGTAGTTCGGTGCATGAGCGTTGATTTCAGTACGGCTCTCTGGCAATACCTGGTTCATCGCATCTAAGATATGGATACGACCAGCATGAGCTTGTTTTAACGCTTGCTCCATGATATCAGGCGTAATACCTTCGATTTTGATATCCATCTGAAGCGCAGTAATACCATCCTTAGAACCAGCGACTTTAAAGTCCATATCGCCAAGATGATCTTCATCGCCTAAGATGTCTGATAGAACAGCAAAACGCTCGCCTTCTTTAACCAGACCCATTGCGATACCAGCCACAGGTGCTTTTAGCGGTACACCAGCATCCATCAATGACAAACTTGCACCACAAACAGACGCCATAGAAGAGGAGCCATTTGATTCAGTGATTTCTGATACTACGCGGATGACATACGGGAAGCGCTCGCTGTCCGGTAGCATCGCCTGTACACCGCGACGTGCTAAGCGACCATGACCGATTTCACGGCGTTTTGGGATACCTTCACGGCCTGTTTCGCCCACTGAGAAATGCGGGAAGTTATAGTGCAACATGAAATGATCGCGAATAGTGCCACTTAACGAATCAATCATATTGACGTCACGGCTGTTGCCCAAAGTAGTCGTTACCAATGCTTGGGTCTCACCGCGAGTAAATAACGCTGAACCATGAGTATATGGCAATACACCTACTTGTACATCTAACGCACGAACCGTCTCAAGATCACGACCGTCAATACGCGGCTTACCAGATAAGATATTGTCACGCACTGTACGGTACTTAAGATCGTTATAGATCTCTTTTAGTTCAGATACGTTATCATTGTATGATTCTGACTCTACATCGCCTGCTAACGCGTCAATAGCAGCGTTTTTGATTTCATCAAGCTTTGTGTAGCGGTCTTGCTTACTAGTAATGGTATAAGCATCAGCCACTTGCTCGCCAAACTGCTCTCTCATGCTAGATTCTAGCGTTTCATTATGCTTAGGTGCTACAAACTGTTGCTTGGCAGTACCGACTTCTTCTGCCATCGAAGTAATGTTATCTATGACGATTTGCTGCTGTTCATGACCGTACAGTACAGCACCAAGCATTTGATCTTCTGACAGCTCTGCCGCTTCAGACTCTACCATCAATACTGCAGACTTTGTACCAGCTACGACTAGGTCGAGATCACTCTCTGTAAGCTGCTCAAGCGTTGGGTTTAGTACGTATTCACCATTGATAAAACCAACACGGGCTGCCGCGACAGGTCCGTTAAATGGCGCATCAGAGATAGCTAACGCTGCTGAGGCACCGATTAGGGCAGCGATATCTGCAGATTGAGTTTTGTCTGATGACACGACTGTCGCTGTGATTTGAATTTCGTTGACATAACCTTCAGGGAATAATGGACGGATTGGACGATCAATCAGACGCGAAGTTAGAGTTTCAAACTCACTAGCACGGCCTTCACGTTTACCGTAAGCACCTGGGATTTTACCCGCTGCATACATTTTTTCTTGATAGTTTACCGTTAATGGAAAGAAGTTTTGGCCATCTTTGGCTTCAGACTTTACTACCGCTGCCACCAATACTGAAACACCGCCCATATGGACCATAATTGAGTTAGCTTGGCGGGCAACACGGCCAGTTTCAAGGACGACTTTTTGGTCGCCATATTGAAATTCACGTTTAATAGTATTAAACATTGTCGAATTTGTCATATATTTTTCCTAATGTTGAATGACGAAAACAATATTAATTGCATATGCATTCTAATATTGGTCATTAAGTGTTCTGTCGTAATTTGATGTACTGATAAATTGTATTTACAATCCTATTGCGGATCATATACTTATCAACGGTACTACTGTATTTTCTTTATTATTCAAATTTGGTTTTTATAGCCATTGGTCATGATAATCTCTAATAGAAACTTACACCAATTTTACATTTCCATCTCTACGTAGATTATGCCATACAACCTACTAATATTCAGAGAAAGGCTATAGAATAAATACTGTGACTTGACCCATTATAAAATTGCACAATGCACTATTTTACAGTGATTTATGAGCATTGACCAATTAAATACAAAACTGAACGTTCTTTTGGTCAAAAGATGGACTATCAAGTACTGATAATATCTGGCCTTTACTAAATTTCCATAAAAAAGCGGTGTGAAACTATTCCAC
>NZ_LNUO01000001.1:0-35960 GCF_001462175.1 Psychrobacter sp. ENNN9_III | reverse complement strand
CCAGTTAAGATACTTTATCTTAGCTGGTTTTTTAATTCTTAATCAGCCAAAATATATCGCTAGGTATTATTAGTGATTCATAAATGCAGTCTAACATGCCTCAATTTAGACCCTACTCAAAACCTTGAAGGAAAAATCATGAAAAAAATCCTAGTTTCAACTACTATGCTCGCCTCACTAATACTGACTGGATGTACAACGGCAGGAACCAATACAGGCACTGCGATGGGTACAGCCAATGAAATCGGTATGAACGTATTTAAAGCCGCTATTGACAATCAATGCCGTAGTCAAATTGAAAAACAAAGTGCCTGGCGTATTGCGAGCGTAGCTATGACCGAGACTCAAGAAGAAGCGGTGAAAAGCAAGGTCTGCGGCTGCGTGAGCGAGCAAGCACCCCAACATGTGACAGTGGTTGAGCTGGGCAATGCGGCAATTGATGCCGATTACCGAACCAAACTGGTCACGCGTGTGGTCGCCAAATCGCTGCAGTCTTGCTACGCAAGCTTCACTCAATAAATGATCCATTCATTTAAGCAAACAACCCGATGTGCTTTATAAATAAGCGCATTGGGTGTTGGCAATTACTAGGGTTTAACCTCTCTAGCATCTGATACTTCTAGCGTCTATTCTGTTTAGCTTTTATTGTCTAATACTTATCAGCATCTGTAATTACCGCATCATTGCCTAAAGAAGCACCCATAGGCAAGACCCTAGACGGACGGAAATATTTAGAATGGCTGCTGATAATGTCGTTTACACCATCGATTAAATCTTCAATCACATCATCGTAGATACCATGATGCAGCTCAGTTTTAAACGCAGTAAAGGGATGCTTTCGCGCTGCGGCCCGCACATCTGTAATGCCTTCTTTAGTATAAAATATATTTACAGAGCCGTCACTGTTCAACACGCAATTGAGCTCACCATTATCAATAGCCATGTCAATACGTTCAGGCGTAAAGATGTAATCTTCTACATCGAGCAATTGTTTTTCTACTTCTTTTTTGAAGATGTCTTTAATATCCATCTGCCAAATACTCCTTTGTATTTACTGTCAATAAAACGATCATGATCATAAATGTAATCATGACCCAAACCCTGTCTTATTTTTTATATTATAAGATGTCCACTTTGTTTTTAAGACAAAAAATGTAAAACTGCGTTTGTAGTTAGTAATAGTGAAAGGCAGTCGTTGGCCTTGATATTAAAGTAAGTTCACAAATGTCAGCTTATAAAATTCATACAAGGTTAGAAATATATCTATCAAATAAAAACCACATAAAAAAGGTGAAGTGCTCTATGTGCAACTCACCTTTTTTGTATTGGTTGACTTTAAACGTACTAAACTTTTAAATCATCAATCAAACCCAGCCTTTTTCACGAAATGACTTTAGTACTTTGATAAATACTGCCATCTCATCAGGTGTACCAAGTGTTAAGCGATTGTACCCTGTGATAGGTGGAAACTCGCGACCAACTTTGATACCACTGTCGCGCATCCTATTGATGTATGTGCGTAAGTCGCCTTTTATCTCATGAAAAATAAAGTTGGTCTGTGAAGGTAAATAGTGAAGTCCAAGCTCGTCTAATGCTGCTTCAATCATCTGACGGGATTGTTTGGTCATGCGTGAACTTAGCTTCAAAAAATCTATATCATCTAAGGTCGCAAGAGCAGCGACTGCACCTGACAAGTTAGTATTGTCCATAGACATAAACGCTTCAACAGCAGCGATAGCCTGCGGGTTAGAAATCGCGTAGCCCACTCGCATACCGGCTAAAGCATATAACTTTGAGAAAGTATGAATGACAATAAGGTTGTCTGATAATCCTTGTTTTATCCACTCAAATCCACTCTCAAAGGTTGGGTCTGTCACGTACTCTAAGTAAGCTTGATCCAATAAAAAATAATGGTTATCTGGCGCATTACTTATCCATGTTTTAAGCTTAGCTGTTGAAGTAATAGTTCCTGTTGGATTATTAGGATTGCAAAGATAAAGTAAACTTATACCATCAAACTCGTCGGCAGCTTTTTGCAGAGTCTTTAGGTCTAAATCGTAATTTTCGACCGTCAAAGGTACTTTGACTACCGAAGCTCCAGTAGAGTTTGCATACATCTCTGCACAATCAAATGTTGGTACAGGGATTACCATTTGAAACTCTTTGCCCTCTTTAAATGCTTTGTGTTGCAGCATTTGTATAGTAGCTCGCATATTTTCAGTCGAGCCATTACCTAATGAGACTTGATTTTCTGCCACGCTATGCATAGTAGCGATCTTACTAATGAGTGCAGCACGTGGATTGTCTGGATAACGAAAACCTGCACTTAAAGAGTCTGTAATGGCTTGTTTGGCAGAATCTGACATGCCGAGCGAGTTTTCGTTCGCGTTTAACTCTAAAACTTTATTATTATGCATGGGGACGATACGCCTAAATGTCGGTGAAGAATAAAATATAACGTCTGATATCATATTAAGTGGCATTTAGTATGATTACAAGTTTTCTAGACCCCAAACATTAGTTATTAATTATAATCAGTAAAAATCTTTACACTTTCAATCTCTTAACAACCAACAAAAAAAGGATGAATTGCAAATATGCAACTCATCCTTTGACAGTTAAATAAGACGCATACTAACTACAATGCAGATAACTGATTAGATTAAGTGTGCTTTTAACTCTAATACTTTGTCACGCGTTTTGGCCGCATCCTCAAATTTCAGATCACGAGAAAACTGCTTCATAAGCTTCTCAAGACGATTGATTTCTTTAGCCAGCAAATCAGGACTGCGCAAGATACTGATATCGACATCAGGCAGATGACTCTTGATTGGAATCACCTCATTGTCATTAGCATTGAGATCATCACCAGTATCAATCTTATCGGTGATACTACGACGTGCGCCTTTTGGGGTGATATTATGCTCAATATTAAAGGCAATCTGCTTATCACGGCGACGATCCGTTTCATCTATCGCCGCTTGCATACTTGGCGTAATACGATCGGCATAGAGAATGGCTTTACCATTCAAATGACGCGCAGCGCGGCCAATGGTCTGAATAAGGGAGCGCTCAGAGCGTAAAAAGCCTTCTTTATCGGCATCAAATATCGCCACCAACGACACCTCAGGCATATCCAGACCTTCACGCAATAAGTTAATACCGACCAACACATCGTGCACACCAGTACGCAGCTCATGGATAATCTGCATACGCTCAACTGTGTCAATATCAGAGTGTAGATAAGCGACTTTGACATCATACTCTTTAAGATAGCTTGTCAAGTCCTCTGACATACGTTTGGTCAATGTCGTAATCAGTACGCGTTCATCTTTTTCACGGCGCTTGATAATCTCCGATAGCACATCATCGACTTGCGTGAGTACAGGACGAATCTCAATCTCTGGGTCAATCAGCCCAGTCGGACGCACTACTTGCTCGACCACTTGCTCACTGTGTTCAAGCTCATATAACGCAGGCGTCGCACTCACATAAATGGTCTTGGGCTTGATACGCTCCCACTCTTCAAACTTCATCGGACGGTTATTCATCGCACTTGGCAAGCGAAAACCATAATTGACCAAGTTTTCTTTACGCGATCTATCGCCTTTATACATCGCCCCAATCTGCGAAACGGTCACATGCGACTCATCAAGGAATAGCAACGCATCCTCTGGAATATAATCAAACAAAGTCGGTGGCGCCTCTCCTGATGGACGACCAGAAAGATGCTGCGAGTAGTTTTCGATGCCGTTACAGTAGCCAAGCTGCTGAATCATTTCTAGATCATACTGGGTACGCTCTTTAAGGCGCTGCGCTTCAACCAATTTGTTATTGTCGCGGAAATACTCAAGACGCGGCTCAAGCTCCTCGCGAATGGTATGACTTGCCGCCTCCAATTTATTACGCGGAGTCACATAATGAGATTTTGGATAAATAGTAATGCGCGGTACGCTACGTACGGTTTTACCTGTCAAGGGATCAAACCACGTGATCTTCTCGACCTCATTGTCAAACAGATGTACACGGACAGCGAGCTGCTCAGACTCAGCAGGATAAATATCCAATAGCTCACCACGCAAACGATAAGTACCGCGTCCAAAGTCTAGCTCGTTACGGGTATATTGCATCTCAACCAAGCGCTTAATGGTCGCAGTACGATCTATACGGTCGCCAACCACGACATGTAGCAGCATTTTTAGATAGCTTTCTGGATCGCCCAAACCATAGATACATGATACAGAAGCCACAATAATCGCATCACGACGCTCAAGTAGCGCACGTGTGGCTGATAGACGCATCTGATCGATATGATCATTAATGGCACTGTCTTTTTCGATAAAGGTATCGCTGGCTGCAACATAAGCTTCCGGCTGATAATAGTCATAATAACTGACAAAGTACTCAACCGCATTATTGGGAAAAAACGCTTTAAACTCACCATATAGCTGGGCAGCTAAGGTTTTGTTGTGTGCCATAATAATGGTTGGACGTTGACATTCAGAAATAACCTTGGCCATGGTATAAGTCTTACCAGACCCCGTCACCCCAAGTAGCAACTGCTCATCCATACCCTTATTGATACCATTGACCAATTTCTCAATCGCTTGCGGCTGATCGCCCGCTGGCTCAAAATCGGTGACCATCTCAAAGGCGCGACTTGATATTTGTGTTCCAGACGCATTGACACCAACGATTTCAGCTTCGCCTTGCAGCTGAGTGGCCAATTGGTTTAACTGACGCGACGAGCGCGGTTCAGGCATTCGCATAATGGCTTTCTTCCTCGTTAAGTTTAAAATGATATGGGGGTCAAACCGCTCTTTTTAAAGGATAACAGCCGGCTTTACCCTAGGCTATGAATGATAAAATTTGCCTCTAATAATGCTCATTGCAATGATCAAATTTACAAAGCTTTTCACGATTAACAAAGTCGTTACACGACCACTTAATAAAGCATAACGCTTGAGGGTTCAATCATTAACGTAAACTGCTATCATCGTTTATGAATTGACTGGTAACACTCAAGCGACGCGTTAGTCTTTTTTTATGAATGTTTTATAAAAAGATTGTTATAAACCAATCGTCATAGTTTTTAGACTTTATGGTTTTTAGACTTTCTTTAGATAAAATACAGAGACTGGTGTTAGAGCGCTATTTAAGAAATATATTAATAAAGAACAATTCACCTTAAAATTTTTAAATTCAATAAAATAACTTTAAATAACGGAGTAAAATATGAGAGAACGTTACGCAAGTGGTATTACTGATGAGACAGCAGAAAAAATGGTCGATTTGCTAAACTCCAACCTAGCGAATCTTATTGATTTGAGTATGGATAGTAAACAGTGCCACTGGAATCTACAAGGCACTGGCTTTATTGGTGTGCATCAATTATTAGATGACACCTATGAGCGTTTGACAGAAGCATATGACACTGTAGCCGAACGCATTGTTATCCTTGGTGGTAAAGCGAATGGCATCTCGAAACGTGTCGTTGAAGACTCTGTATTAGAGACTTACCCTACTGATATCACCGAAGTTGATCAGCATGTCCGTGAGCTTACCAACCGTTATAAGACAATCGCTGAAGAGCTACGTAAAGCTATCGATTCAGCAGGAGAAGCTGGTGATGAAGATACAGCAGACTTATTTACTGAAGTTAGCCGTATTATCGATAAAGATGCTTGGTTCATCGGTGCTAACGCCCCAAAAAAATAATATTTAGCCTATAAATATTGTCTCAAAAACAAAAGGGTCACTTTAAATAAGTGACCCTTTTTTTATACTTATCTGTCAAATATTAGAGATTCACCAATCTTGTCATTCACTATGAGGCATTGCGAGGCGTTGTCACTCGTTGTGAAAATTATCAGAAATATCAAACAGCCTCACTACTCTCTAAACTCAAAACTTCAGCGTCAGGTACTGATAAGGTTAAAATAGCCTCTTGGAACAGTGGATTGGCTCGGAATTGATTTTCGATAGTTTCAAACTTACGAGCAAGATGTTCTTCGCGTTGATTGCCTGCAATATCTACTGCTGCCACCATAAATATTTTTTTGGGACCGACCCATTCCAAATGTAAATACGACACGCTATCGACATCTGGATGTTCAAGTAGTTTGCCTAGCACATAACGATGCATTTTATCAGAGACTTTATGCCCTACTAAAAAGTCACGGTTACGACTGATTAAAAATATGGCGACTGCGCCCAAAAGTAAACCAACAATGATAGAGCCAAGCGCATCCCAAAATGGCTGACCAGTATAGGCATGCATACCCATCGCAGCAGCAGCGACAACCAAACCGATCACAGCTGCCAAGTCTTCAAAAAACACGCCGCGTAACGTTGGGTTCGACGTGTCAACGACATAACCAATCGCACTTACGTCAATTGCTTCACCATGTTTTTTGCTTTGTAGATAAGCCTGCACCAATGAGAAACCCTCGAGGACAAAGGCGATGGCCAAGATAACAAAGCCGATGGTATAGTTGGTCTCACTCTCCGCTGCATTCCACTCAGTGATACCTGTGTAAATAGAAACAATAGAGCCTGCCATAAAGACACCAAAAGCGGCAATCATTGACCACACATACGACTCTTTACCATAGCCCAAAGGATGACTTCTATCAGCAGGTTTCACAGCCTTCTTCTCAGCGACAATTAATAACGTCCCATTGCCAGCGTCTGCCCAAGAGTGCGCTGATTCCGCTATCATCGATGCAGAACCAGTCATAAACGCGGCCACCGTCTTAGCAATAGCGATAATAAGATTTGCCCCAACTGCGATCAGTACTGTCGTCAGCGAACTTGAAGACTTATGCTCGGATACAGAAGTGTTATCATCAGACTTCCCAACACCGCGTATGCGCGTACTTGCTATGTTGGGATCATCAGTAGGATGGGATTGTAGGTTGGTATTGGGCGGCTCTAAACTCATACTAAACTCAGTAAAACGATACGTGATAAGGCATGTGCACTTTATAGGAGCCATGCTGTTTATGGTAGGTAACAGCTTAGCTTAAAATAAGCGCTTTAAGATATCAGTAGCTTTTTAGTGAGTCATGTCAGAGAGTTATGGTTTTTATATGATTAAATATTACCTTGTTCAGGCTTACTGTTGGTTGTGTCTGCTGATTTTCCAATCATTTCATCGATATCGCAACTCGGACGGTTTGAGCTGTCCATACGCAGGTTTTTACGTGCTAAACCTGCATCAAAACGACATTGTTGCATGGCGTTTTTGATATCAAGCGGCGGAATAGGTGTCGGTTTACCATTATCATCGATAGCGACCATCGTAAAGTAGCAGCTATTGGTATGGCGAATGGTACGCGCGCGCACATCTTCTGCTTCAACGCGAATACCAATCTCCATCGAGGTGGTGCCCACATAGTTGACACTCGCGGCAAAGGTGACCAGCTCGCCCACATAGATGGGCTCACGGAACATCACTTGGTCGACAGATAGCGTCACTACATAACTACCGCTATAACGGCTGGCGCAAGCATAGGCAACTTGGTCAAGCATTTTGAGCAAATCACCACCATGCACATTACCAATAAAATTTGCCATATCGGGCGTCATCAGTACCGACATATATAATTCATGATTTAGAGGCGCTTTTTTGGCTGTGGATGAGGTGTTTAGTTGTGGCATAGTCTTCCCATTTCGCGGTGAGCAGTTAAAAGTGATATAAGTATTTGGCATTAGTGTAACGCAAACCACCTGTTTTATGACAGTTTTATGATAGTGTCTGGTTGGTCATCGTTAGCGAACAATCAACATATCGAGGTATCCATCACTGCCAAGTTAACTAGCTCAGCCAGTGAAAACGATAAGCCAGCCACGCTACGACAGCACTGACAGAACCGGTCAATAACCCGCCCCATACGAAGTCCACTAGAGCCGTATCAAGTGTAAAACCTTTATATAATGCAAGATTGGTAAAGTCGTAAGTGCCGTAAGCCATTAGTCCTATTAATCCGCCCAGCAAGAAAATATGACCTATCGAGGCGCCGGCTTTGATTTGCGGATAAAGAATCAATATGCAAAGCACTAGCAGATAGAACATATAAAACACGCCAGCTGCCACCATATTTGGCTCATCGGCAAGTAAGTGTCCGATGCGCTCTTCATAGAATGCGCCTTTCATAGTCTTAAGCCAAACTGTATCAATACCTAAGAATATGACAACCGCAGCAAGATAGATAAATATATGACCCATGATAATAACCTTCTATAATGTTCATTCTCACACAATTATTTACTAAGCCAAAACTGTAGCTGCTGGTAGGTCAGAAAAATGCAGCGAGTCAATATTGTCCGGCTTAACTGCTGTCACCTGTACTACTCCAATCGTACGCTCCAAAAAGCCGCCTTCACAATAGCAAAAGTAAAACTCCCACAAACGGATAAATGCCTCGTCGTAACCGAGTGCTTTAATCTCTTCACGCTGCGCCATAAAAGCCGTACGCCAATCGCGCAATGTATAAGCATAATCAAAGCCATAGTCATGCAATTGTTTGACGACCATATCTGTCTGTTCAGTAAACTGAGTAGTTAGCTCTTGGTTGGAGAGCAAACAACCACCAGGGAAAATATGAGTCTGGATAAAGTCGACTGAATCAATATAATCTTCGTAATTTTGATCATTAAAAGTGATGGCCTGCAATACCATAAGACCTGTTGGCTTGAGCAAGCTATTACACTTGGCAAAGAAAGTCGGTAAATACTCATGTCCTACCGCTTCAATCATCTCGATACTGACTAGCTTGTCATATTGACCTGTTAGCTCGCGGTAATCTTGCTTAAGTAGTGTAATCTTGTCCGACAGACCTGCCACCTCGACTCGTCGCTTCGCCTCATCGTACTGGGCGTCAGAGATAGTTGTCGTCGTTACCTGACAGTCATAATGCTTGGCCGCGTAAATCGCAAAACCGCCCCACCCTGTACCGATTTCAATGACATGATCATCAGCCGTCAATTGCAAGCGCTGACAAATCAGTGCCAGCTTATGTTGCTGTGCCTCCGCAAGCGCTGTATCAGATGTCTTGTATACCGCTGATGAGTACATCATAATGGGGTCTAAAAAGCGCTCGTACATGGCATTACCCAAATCGTAATGCGCTAGAATATTAGATTTGGAACCAGCCTGATCGTTACCGCGCAGTTGATGCTTGGCTTTCTCTAAGGTTTTACTTAGACCTGCAAAGCGATTTTCCAAACTATTTAGCACTGCTAAATTACGGGCAGCCAGTCGTATCAAACCAGTCAGATCATCGGTATCCCACTCACCCTCAATATAGCTGTCGGCAAGTGCGATAGAGCCACCAAATAATAGCCGACGATAGACGTTACTGTCGTGAATTGTCAAAGTAACGTCTAATGAATGACGTCCCACTGCTGAGCTGCTTATTGCGCTGGACTGCTTGCTACCGAAGCTGTTTATCTTCGGTGCTCGTTCTTCAAAATCCTCTATTAAAGTGATGCTACCGAATTTAAGATAGCTAAGCGCACGGAGTATCGCCTTTCTAGCCAAGTAATTCACACTTTTATTAACTGGTTTCAAAACAGCGTTGTTACTGACCGTTTTGCTAAAGCGTGCAGTAATTTTATCTATTTTTGATGTAGGTGTACGGTTGGTTGGGCTTGCTGGCATCGTGCTATTATCCTTTTGTATTATATTTTTAAAGTATAAATTTTCTATTAGGATTGACGGCTACTCTTACTAAGAGATATCTTTAGAATCTTTGACGTCCTGCTGACTATCAGCCAGCTTTTCATCATAATTAATATAAGGAACTTTTTTGATCGCATAGAGCTTGAAAGCATGCCAATAAATACGTGTCAGCGACGTAAAATTCATGAACGGATTTTTCCGCAGACTGTCACGAATTGTCGTCTCTGTCATCGGTATACCGGACATCTTAATGCCTGTCTTTAATACTTCGCCACGCGCGTCACTTATGTTGATAGCGATGCGAACTTGCAAGCAACTATCTGACTGCTTTTTTACCTTTACCTGCCAGCGATACAGCTGATCTATCGGGTTAAATGGTGAAACATGAAAGTCTTTATCATGGCAAAACTCTGTATCAGTGCCTTCTAATAAAAACCCATAATAGTGACGTTTGTCCCATGGTGTATTGGAAACCTCCGCAAGCAGATGCGTAGGTATTTGCTCCTTATCAAAACCCAAATAAAAATTGACTGGACTAAAATATAGTCCAACATTGCGGCAGACTAGCATGCCCATCATCTCACCTGCCGGAGCACTACCTGCATACTTAATAAACGCTTTTTTTAAGCGCTGTTCGAGTGTTTTAGCACGATTTAAACCATTTTTTTTGTCGCCATCAGCATTATTGTCATCTACACTTGGATGCAAATAATCATCTGCACAGAACTGCTGCAATGCCTTTTTTTCCGCTGAAAATAGCAGTAAGCCTTTTATACCAATACGCTTATTTAACATTCGTTTAGCTAGGGCTGATGTGCTCACTTCTGGTAATACCTGTCCCGCTGCTAGCGCACTGATATTGACACCCCAATAAAGATACGGATAAGCAAATTTGTGCATGCTGGGTAGCAAACGACTGTGCCACGTTGTTCCTTGAAACAACTGATGCGGCAACATATTAGGGACTTGTGGCGACTCATGAATTGGCATAGCGTCAGACGGATGAGCTGAGGTAGTCATAATGTGCTCTTATATAATGATATTATTGCACTGCTATACATTTTTAGCTTTGCGACGGCCAAATAAACCTCGTTTTTTCTTACGATTAAATGCTTGTGCAGTTGGTTGCAAAGTTGCGATATAGTCGACCAGTTCTTGATTGGTAGTAGCCCTCATCACGTGACGTTTTTTGAGTTTGCGTGCTTGCTTATCTGCCTTTACTGGCAAATCTCTATAACGAAATGGCATGTGCGTGCTATCACTATCAGGTAGATGATTTGGATCGACTTCATCTTTAATATCAATCGTACTACCCAGTATCTGACAGACACGCAGACCACTACGTACGCCATCTTCATGGAAGCCATTAAACCAATATGCGCCGCAAAAATGCGTATGTAGACCACTACCGGATATGCGCGACCACTGAGCTTGTGCAGCAATCATCTTGTTATCGAATACGGGATGGCTATAGTCAATACTTTTAATGATTTGCGCAGGATTAATGTCTTTATTTAGCGTGACTAGATAATTATGCTGCTTGGTCAAACGCTGCAAGATATTCATATGATAAGTCAGTACTGGCTTTGCAGATGCTTGTTGTTCATCAGTCTTATCCTGCACTTTATCTTTATCGTTAATTAAGTAATTCCAGCTTGCCCATGCCAGTGATTTCTTTGGTAATACTTCGGTATCGGTATGCAGCACCGCTGTATTATTAGTAAACTGAAACTGTCCCAGCACCTCACTTTCATCAGGACTGGCATCGTTCAGTAATTTCAGCGCCGTATCGGCATGACAAGCAAAAATAACGTCATCAAAGGTGAACTGTTGCGCATCGCTATTAGCACTTTTATCAATGACGGTTAAGGTCACTTTATTGTCATGCCGAACGACCGACTGCACCGGACTATTGACCCGCACAGTACCCCCAGCTTTAACAAAACGCGTCACTAACTTATTAACATACTGCTTAGAGCCACCTTTGATAGTGAACCATTGCGGACGATTAACCACATCGAGCAAACCATGATTATCAAAAAACTGCGCGAAGAATACTAAGGGTGTCTCTTTTACTTTTTCTAGGCCAGTCGACCAGATTGCTGAGACCATTGGCAACAGATAATTATCGGTAAATAAAGCGCCATAACGCTTACTCGTCAGATAGCTACCTAGGGTTTGCTCAGTAAAATCTCTCACCTCCTGCCCTTGTGCGCGCGCCGTCTCATAGTCTTGACGCAATTGACGGACATGTTTATTGAACTGCAAAATATCAGTCATAAACGCCCAAAACTTAGGATTAAGGACATTTTTGCGCTGCGATAGTAAGGTGTTCAGCGTATGACCATTATATTCAAAGTTGCGAGCGGTATTTTTCACTGAAAAACTCATATCCGTTGCTTGATACGGCACTTGCAAGTCATGCAGTAAGCGAAAAAAGTTTGGGTAAGTACGCTCGTTAAAAACAATAAAACCTGTATCTATTGCACTATCCTCCATTCTATCTTCTTTCGCCTTTTTGCCATATTGCAACGTCACATCGATCGTATTTATGTGCCCACCAATATAATCGCTGGCTTCAAACACTGTCACGTTATGAAGCTTTGCCAAATAATGAGCGCAAGTTAATCCTGCTACCCCAGAACCGATGATAGCGATACTTTTCGTTGCTTGATCATCGACTGTCTCATTAGCTTGTACTGGTTGTTGCTTTACAGTTTTTGGTTGATCAGATGTACGCTGACGGCGAAAAAATGGCATAAGACTTTCCTTAGTGTTCTATCTAATAAGTCGTTATTTAGCTCAGGGTTACTTAGCTAATTATTTTTTGTTCATTTTTTCACTGACTTGCTGCCAGACCGTATCTGGTAAAGCGCCTAACGCCTTTAACGATAGCGTTAGCCTTCTGGGAAATTCAATGACCTCTTCACCATCTTTGATACCTTGTCGAATCGCAAAACTCGCTTGCTCAGGCGTTTGTATAAACGGCATTGGAAAGTCATTTTGCTGCGTCATTGGCGTTTTTACAAAACCTGGCACCACTAAACTAACATCGACGTTGTGCGGTGCTAGGCTAATCTGTAAAGTCTTCATCAAGTAATGAATCGCGGCTTTCGAGCTGCCGTAAGCTTCGGCACGGGCAAACGGCACATAGGCAGACGCTGAACCAATACCGACCAATCGCCCTTTTGACGCAATGAGTTTTGGCAACACGCCTTCAATAGCATGTGACAGCGTACCCATATTGACCGACATGACTTTCATAAAGACACTGCTGTCAAAATTTGGCATATCTAAATATTCACACATGCCTGCGCCACAAATCGCTAAATCAATTCTCTCAACCTTCTCAAAGGCTGCTATGACCTTGTCGCGATCCATCAAATCTAAATCAATCGGTGTTGCGCCTAAGTCTTTTAGCTCTGCTAATGCTTTATCATCACGGCCAACCGCGTAAACTTTATGGCCATCTTGTAAGTAGTCTTTTGCTAATTGATAGCCAATACCAGAGGTCGCACCAGTGATTAGAATATGTAAATTTTGGGTAGAGTCAGTCATTGTAAAATCCTTTTTCCAGTGGTTTTTTTCAGGAGTCCTTTGAACTAGCTGATTGAATACCAAAACTCTCATAAATCAATTAATATGAATATGTTAAGAGATATTACCAACTATCAGAATTAGTAATAATCTTATATAAATACCCATTTCATTTAATAAAACTAAATAATAGGCTTTCAAATAATTATAGACTAAGTATTGATGATTACTGTTGTAACTTCGCACAACATCTCTTATAACCACTATTTTTTGATTAACAACTGTTTGCCTACTATTCGCTACTGATTGAGTCAGCACACTATTAACCGTTGAGACAGCATAATATCAGCATGCTACAATGCTAAAGGCAAGGTTATAAGAGCTGATATAAAGGACTGTATGTTCCTTATTTAACATGCTTTTATCTTGTATTGACAATAATTACAACACCATATAACTAGTCTCGATCATCCAGTTTCCCTCCCAGTTAAAAAGGATCTCCCATGAGTGAATTGCAATTGTCTGACCGCGTTAATAGCATCAAACCATCACCGACTCTAGCGATTACCAATAAAGCCAAAGAGCTAAAAGCGTCTGGCAAAGACATCATCGGCCTTGGCGCTGGCGAACCTGATTTTGATACGCCAGAACATATTAAAAAAGCGGCCATTGATGCAATTAATGACGGTTTTACCAAATACACCGCTGTCGATGGTACGCCAGAGCTCAAAAAAGCCATCATCGAGAAGTTTAAGCGCGATAACGACATCAGCTATGAACTAAATGAAATCCTAGTATCGGTAGGTGGTAAGCAGTCATTTTTTAACCTTGCCCAAGCCTTTATCAACCCAGGCGACGAAGTCATCATTCCAGCGCCATACTGGGTCAGCTATCCTGACATGGTTATCATCGCTGAAGGCAAACCTGTCATCGTCGAATGCCCAGCAGCGCAGAATTTCAAAATTACAGCAGAGCAGCTAGAAGATGCCATTACGGACAAAACCAAACTGTTGGTATTAAACAGCCCATCGAACCCAACGGGTATGATCTATACTTTGAACGAGCTAAAAGCCATCGCTGACGTATTGAAAAAACACCCGCACGTCTATGTGGCCTCAGATGATATGTATGAGCATATTCGCTGGACCGGTGATAAGTTCTACAATATCTTAAACGCCGCACCTGAGCTAAAAGAGCGTGCCATCATCTTAAATGGCGTCTCAAAAGCCTATGCCATGACAGGTTGGCGCATCGGCTACGCTGGTGGCCCAGCTAAGCTGATTGGCGCGATGAAAAAAGTACAATCGCAGTCTACTTCATGCCCAACCTCTATTAGCCAAGTCGCTGCTGAAACTGCTATCAGTGGTGACCAAAGCGTACTAGCGCCGATGGTCGAAGCTTTCGAGAAGCGTTGCGACCTCGTCGTCGATGGCTTAAATGCTATCAAAGGCATCACTTGCCTGCGTCCTGATGGCGCCTTTTATGTCTATCCTGAAATCAAGCCATTGATCAAAGCCGCTGGCCTGTCTTCATGTACAGAGTTTTCAGAATGGTTGCTTGATAAAGTTGGCGTAGCGGTCGTCCCTGGTGATGCTTTTGGTCTTGGCGGCTATATGCGCATCTCTTATGCCACTGACGAAGCGACGCTAAAAGATGCGCTATCACGTATCGAAAAAGCCGTAGCTGACTTGGACGTTGTTGAATAAGCAAGTCGCTAAGCAAAAAGGCATTTAAGCTAAATAGCCTGATCATTAAAAAGCAGTAAAAAAAGACGTCCCATATTTGTTATGTGGGCGTTTTTTTATGACAGTTTTTGATAAAAAAGCTTTCTTTTCTCATTAAAATGACAATCTTTGCAATTTATGCAAAAAAAGGCTTGACGTATTTTTTATCTTTGCTAGAATACGCCCCACTTAGCAAGAACTCGTTAGAGACTTTCTAAGTCTTGTTGTCACGTATCATGTACGTACAGCCTATTCTCCAATAGCTCAGTTGGTAGAGCAACGGACTGTTAATCCGTGTGTCCCTGGTTCGAGCCCAGGTTGGAGAGCCATATACTAAAAACCTTCATCTATTATTGATGAAGGTTTTTTTATGGTTGCTATTTTCACTACTGTAGTGTTTTTTATAGTGGTTTTGTTGTATGGTAAGTAGTATTGATAACTGTTTGTTTATGACGGCTATCTAAAATATTTATAAGTAACTACTCTACGCCTTGATTGCAACTGGATAGCTACTATCATTCTCGTTGAAGTTCTTTGTTTTTAGTCACTAAAAGTAATGGTTTATTATGATACCTGTACGCATAAAAAATAAGTTCTCTGATCATCCGCAGAAAATCATGCGCCCAGTCAGCATTCGTCTTTCTGAAGAGATGATTGAGCTGCTAGAGGCAACCTCATCAGAGCTTGGATTCAAACGTATTCAAGGATTAATCCGCTTGTATATTCGTCAAGGTCTTGATCGTGATCATCAAGATTATACTCTAGCGCATGATGAAGTTTTTATCGAGACTCTGCGTAAGCGCGGTGTCAGCCAACGTATCATTGATGAAGCGATTGTGGTCACTCATAATAATAATATTACGCATCCGTTGACTGAGTTACAAAACGATGATTAACGCTGACGTCTTTATCAAGTTGATTGTTGCTATTGATACTTTAAGACAGCCATAAAAAAGCCAGTCGCTATTGATACTTTAAGACAGCCATAAAAAAGCCAGTCGCTAAGTCTATTTTTTCACTTAGCGACTGGCTTTTTTGCTTACACTATTCTACTTACTTTATTCTCAACAACCCACTTTATTGTCCAACTTATCACTCTACCACTCAACACTTCTTCAACTTGTATCCTTCGCATTTATCATTCAAACCTTTGTCTTATGCTCTTACATTATGCAAGGCGTTAGCTTTAAGCATAATTTAACACAATAGCCAACGACGACTCATAATACTGTTTACCAAATTAAGGTATATTGTAATTAATATTGATTATAGAGCTTATAAGAACAACAAGGAGGTAGCTCATGACAAGGCCTTTGAAGAAGCGCTTGATAGCAAGTGCACCCATTTTATCACATCACTCCAATGTCCTATCCACACTTTGTACTAAACATTTTTATCAGCGCATGGGTGTCGCTGTGTTGCTTGTTTTGTCTGTGACGACAACTGCCTTATTGAGTAGCTGCTCACAACCGCAAACCGACCCAAGTAAACAGACCATACCTACGAACTCTGATCAGTGGCAAAAAAAGCTGGGAGATACGTTTGAGCAACTGCCAGAAAGTGACAGACAGCTTCTTAGCCGCTATATGCTACGGATGAAGCTTAGCGGTGCCTATGAGTCTGGCGCCATGCCGCGCATAACGATTAAGCAGGCACTAGTACAGCAGCGCGAATACGAGCGCCTGCATCCCAACAACCCAACTGGCAAAAAAAGTCCTGTTGCGGTCAGCCAGCAGATAGATGCTATGAATACGTCGACTTACCCTCTTGCCTTATTGCCTGTCAAAAGCAGTGATAGTGACAGCTTAAACCAGGTAAAGCTGCAGTTTATGCTATCCAATCATGGCTCGGTGCCTATTGAGAGCTTTAAGGGCACTTTGCTTATGAAAGATGCAAAACTAACAGAAGGTAAAAAATTCAATGTTCCGCTCACGCAGTTTAAACCAGCTATTGAGCCTGAACAGTCAGGTAAAATCGTCATTGAAAGTAGTATTGAGGACGTTAATGTCATGCGTGCAATTAGAAACGCACAAGATGTCACGATAGAGATTAGTGAGGGTGTTCTACATTTAACGGATGGTCAGCAGATTGAGTTTTGAGATACTCTATCCAATTTTAAAGCACTCTTCTGGAGTCAACAGCACTATAGTCAGTCCTAAATAAAACAAGCACAAAGATTATAACTATATAAAAAACAGCCATAAAAAAAGGCCCCAATCATTAACTGATTGGGGCCTTTTGAATTTGGCGGAGACGGAGAGATTCGAACTCTCGAAGGGCTATGAACCCTTGCCGGTTTTCAAGACCGGTGCATTCAACCGCTCTGCCACGTCTCCATTGGTGCATCATTATATAGATATCATCTCATATTGCAAGCACATATCTAAAATAAATTAAATTATTTTATTCCTCGGTGTTTTTTAGTGAATGCCTGCTTGCTAGAAGCCAGATGCAAACACATATCAAGCAGCCTATTGGCATAGCCCCACTCGTTATCGTACCAAGCAAAGACTTTGTATTGTTCACCCACTTGCATAAGCTGCTGACCATCGATAATAAGTGATTCTGTTTGATGAATAAAGTCACTTGAAACCAAAGGCTCATCGGTATAAGCCATAATATCTAATAAATGCGCTTGACTGGCGGTCTTGAGTACTTCGCGTATATCGTTGATGCTGATATCTGCTGCATTAAACACAAACGTTACATCGATTGCTGCGACATCGATGGTGGGCACTCGAATGGAATGTCCATTAATCTTACCCGCCATAGCTGGTAGCACGCGTTCCGTCGCTGCAATACTACTAGATGTTGTAGGAATGATATTATGACCAGACGCTCGCGCGCGTCTTGGATCACGATGTGCCTGATCGAGTACTGTTTGATCAGCCGTGACAGCATGAATCTCTGTCATCATTGCCGACTTAACGCCAAAGGCTTTGTCAAGCGTATCGATCAGTGGCACTAAGGCTTGTGTGGTGCAAGATACACTGGAAACAATCGGTAGCTCACTCGTCAGTAGCTCGGTATTGACGCCCATGACGATACAAGCATCGACATTATCAAAAGGCGCAGCACCAATAATAACCTGCTGAGCACCTGCTTCTATATGCAAGTTTGCCTGATTATAAGAGCGAAAATGTCCTGTACATTCTAAAACTATATCGATATCAAGCGTCTGCCAAGGCAGCTGCTTTGGGTCAGGCTCTGAGAGCATACGAATACAATAAGTATATTTATTTTTGGTCAGACATAACTGAGTTTCGCCATACTCATCAGCCACACTCTCTACTATATCCGCATCGACGCCAAGACGACTTAAACGGCCGTGCGTACTGTCGAATTTCAATAAGTGTAATAAAATATCAGCTGGGGCCAAATCATTAATAGCCACCACATGAATGGCGCGTCCAAGTACCTCAAAGCGCTCTAGCAAGGCACGCAAAACATTACGCCCGATACGTCCAAAGCCGTTGATAGCAATCCTTAGTGGCTGAGTGTGCTCACCGGTAGCATGGAAAGCAGCTACTGGATCAGAGGTGAGTTGATAATTGGCACTAGAAAAATCTGGCATAACAAAGTATCGCTATAAATGTAGAAGGTAATGTAGGAGCAAAGATAGCAAGCCTATGGTGTAATAAAAATCAGGGCCAATCGAATGGTATTGTAATCAATACTTTGTTTAAGGCTCTCGTAAATAGGCTTGATTTTTACACTGCCATTATCGTTAAAATCATTGGGATTATTGGCCACTTTAATCGCCACATAAGCATTGCCTACCGCCATCATCACATCGTCCTCAGGACGCAGATGATCACAAGCCAAGCTTGGATCTTGGCGTTTAAGATCACTAATATGGCGCATAATCGTTGACTGTGCAAGCTCACGCGTCTGAGCAATATCAGCGATAGATAAGCTTTCTTCTAATAGCAGCCGTGTCGCAAGCAAAGTACTCTGCGACTTATCTGAGACTTGATTGCCAAGTTTTTGTTTTTTCTCTTGCTGCGCTTGTTGCTGCTCACGGCGTTTTTTTTGTAAGTTAGCATAGGCATCAATCACTGACTTGCTCAAGGTACCGCCTGACTTTAAAATGAATTTTTCATGCGCCTGCTTCATGCTTTCTTCATCAAGCATCGCATAGTTGGCGTCGGCTTCCTCAGACAGCACCAAAAACCGCTTGTCCGCACCGCGTGCTAGCGGATCAAGTTGTAAGCTCATATCATTCATACCCAGCAGCTGTAGACCTGCCAGCGATTTTAGCCGTGACAATGCTACATACCCTTGCCCAAGCTCAAAGGTACGCGACAAATCAATTTCAGCGGCATCAAGGGTCATGCCTTGCGACTTATGAATGGTAATCGCCCACGCCAGACAAAGCGGTACTTGATTGTAGCTTGCCAGTACATCTCCCGTTTCATCTTCGATAATCCATTCTTCAGGTTCAGCGATGACTTCACGACCAGAATTTAGTCTCACCACAGGCATTTTCTGCGTCGTTGATTTTTTAGCTTTTGGTGTCTCTTTATCTTTGCCTTTCGTTTTTGTATTCTTAGCAATATCAGTCTCACTGTCGCTACTGTTTCCATTGTCTTCAATCAGCGTATCACTACTGTCTTTGCTGTCATCGACTTTGACAGAGGCAAAACCAATCAGCTCACCCATCGTGCCATTAGAAACGCCAAGCTCAGTATTATTTTTGATAAACATGACCTTAGCGCCAATTTTAAGAATCAGCTCATCTTGGGTACGCACCGTCTTTTTTAACGTCTCAACCAACTTGTTATCGCCCGTAGAGGTAGATTCAAAACGCATCATCTCACCATCTAGGGCTGCCAGCTCTTTGTCATTGATTTTATTGACGTTGAGATTGTGGGTATAAAGACGAGTACGCTTGATATCGACGTTTTGATCAAAGGTAGCTTCCAGCGCCGCAATGGCTTCAAAGGTCACTTCTTGCCGGCGAATTTGGTTCAAAATGTCATCTAAATCAAGACCGCCATTAGCCGCCTCGCTCACTTGTCGATGCTGCTCTGATAGATAGCAAATATGAAATTTGGCATCGAGCCACGCTTCACTCATAAAGGCAAACTTTTCACGGTTGGTCTCGCCTTTACTTCCAATCGGCGGCAGCTGAAAAAAGTCGCCTGCAACGACGACCTGAATACCGCCAAAGGCCTTGTCGTTTTTGCGCACATACTTTAAAACTTGGCTGACCAAGTTCAGCTGTTTGGCATGCAGCATCGATATCTCATCAATGATTAGTACCGCTGTATCTTTTAACCTATCTGCCAAAAACTGCTTGCGCGATAAATTGGTTAAATCACGCTCCGTCAGCTCATCTTTGATACCGATACCCGACCAACTATGAATGGTCGTACCGTTCATGTGTGTGGCCGCAATTCCCGTACTTGCCGTAACCGCTACTGGCACACGGCGCGCGCGTAAGTAATTGATGTACTGGTTGAGAGTATAAGTTTTACCTGAACCTGCTGAGCCAGTCAAAAACACATTTTGACCTGTTTTTAAGATATCAAGAGCAGAAGATTGACGCATATATCCAAACCAACCAATAACATAAGAAAAAGGAAACTACCGTCGTAGCATCATAATGGTAGCAATTATAACAGCTGTACCAAGTTTTCGAACCAATTTAAGCAGATACTTATGCATAACCTAAATTTATGAAACAACCTGATTTGCTTTACTAAAAGTAACTATCCTTATACGCCAATCTCAACTTATCGTAGGCTTTTGATTTTTATAGAATTTAAAATTCTAATTATTTTAACTGAAATTTTAAAAACTAAGTAAACCAATACCTTAGAAAAATAAGTTGAGAGTGGGGTATCTTTATGTATAAAAGTTCAGTAGGATAGACTGACAACCTGATCAGGAAGATCCAGCAAAACCGTGCAAGTGACTTTATAGATATGACCTCAAAAGATCATATATCAAAGGCTTGAACGTTTATTTGCTTTATAAATTAATACAACAAGGAGTCGTTAATGCTACACGCCTATCCCAATACAGAAAACAGCCCCGTCCAATTCCGCGAAAAATATGACAACTTTATCAATGGTGAGTGGGTCGCACCAGCCGATGGAGAATACTTTGACAACACCAGCCCCATTGACGGTAAAGTCATCTGCCAAGTCGCCCGTTCAAAAGAAGCGGATATTGAAAAAGCCTTAGACGCTGCTCATGCTGCCAAAGACGCTTGGGGCAAAACCAGTGTCGCTGAACGTGCCAATCTACTGCTCAAAATTGCAGATAAGATGGAAGCCAATTTAGAAGCCATCGCCATTGCCGAAACGTATGAAAACGGCAAGCCTGTACGTGAAACCCTAGCAGCAGACATTCCATTAGCTGTCGATCACTTTCGCTATTTTGCCAGTGCCATTCGTGCACAAGAAGGCGGCCTCAGTCAAATTGATGATGACACGGTTGCTTATCACTTCCATGAGCCACTTGGTGTCGTCGGCCAAATTATCCCATGGAACTTTCCGATCCTCATGGCAGTATGGAAGCTAGCCCCTGCGCTTGCTGCTGGTAACTGTATAGTACTCAAGCCTGCAGAGCAAACGCCTGCCTCTATCCTATTTATGCTAGAGACGATCGGGATTGCTGATATCTTACCAAAAGGTGTCCTCAACGTGGTCAACGGTTTCGGAGTTGAAGCTGGTAAGCCGCTTGCCTCCAATCCACGTATCAATAAAGTTGCCTTTACTGGTGAGACGACTACTGGTCGCCTAATCATGCAGTACGCCAGTGAAAACATCATTCCAGTTACCCTAGAGCTGGGTGGTAAGAGTCCAAATATCTTCTTTGCTGATGTCATGGACGAAGACGATGATTTTTTGGACAAAGCGGTCGAAGGTCTAGTGATGTTTGCGCTTAACCAAGGTGAAGTCTGTACTTGTCCGTCGCGCGCATTAGTACACGAGAGCATTTATGATGAGTTTATGAAGCGCTGTATCGAGCGCGTCAAAGCCATCAAAATGGGTAACCCATTAGATACTGATACCATGATTGGCGCCCAAGCCAGCACAGACCAGTTAGAAAAAATCCTATCTTATCTGGATATTGGTAAAAAAGAAGGGGCCAAAGTATTGGTCGGTGGCGAACAAGCCAAGCATGACGGCGACCTTGCAGATGGCTACTATGTGCAGCCCACTATCTTTGAAGGTACTAACGACATGCGCGTGTTCCAAGAGGAAATCTTTGGACCAGTACTTGCCGTCACGAAATTTAAAGACGACGAAGAGGCCATGAGCATTGCCAATGATACCTTATATGGTCTTGGTGCTGGAGTCTGGACACGCAGTGTACACAAAGCCTATCGCTTCGGACGTGGCATCCAAGCAGGTCGCGTGTGGACCAACTGCTACCACATCTATCCTTCGCATTCTGCATTTGGTGGCTACAAGCAATCGGGTATCGGCCGCGAAAACCATCTAATGATGCTTGATCATTATCAGCAAACCAAAAACATGCTGGTATCGTATAGTCCAAAAGCGATGGGGTTCTTTTAAACACTATTTGCTAAAGCACCTTACAAGGAAGCGTAAGGTGCAAACTCGATGCTTACTAAGCATCTACATGTAAAATAATTGGCAGTTTAAAAGACTAAGTCGAGCATTAGTGACTGCTAGTAATAAGGAGAAAGTAACATGGCTAATAAAATGAAAGCTGCGGTTCTGCATGAGTTCAACCAACCTCTGCAGATTGAAGAAGTTGATATCCCTACCCCAGGTCCTGGTCAAATTGTAGTAAAAATGCAGGCATCAGGTGTCTGTCATACCGACCTGCACGCTGTCGAAGGCGATTGGCCAGTCAAACCAAGCCCCCCGTTTATCCCTGGTCATGAAGGTGTCGGCCTGATCACTGCTGTGGGTGAAGGTGTTAAGCATGTTAAAGAAGGCGACCGTGTCGGTGTGCTTGGCTCTACTCTGCCTGTGGTCACTGTACGCACTGTCTAGGTGGCTGGGAAACCCTGTGCCTAAGTCAAGAGAACTCTGGTTATTCAGTGAATGGTAGCTTTGCAGAATACGTATTGGCAGATGCTGACTATGTTGGCATTATTCCTGAGAGCGTTGACTCTGTTGAGATTGCACCAGTTCTATGTGCGGGTGTGACGGTATATAAAGGTCTGAAAATGACAGACACCAAACCAGGTGATTGGGTCGTCATTTCAGGTATCGGTGGACTTGGTCACATGGCGGTACAGTACGCCATTGCCATGGGACTGAACGTTGCTGCCGTCGATATTGACGATGAAAAGCTCGATTTTGCCAAAAAACTGGGGGCAAAAGTCACCGTCAATGCCAAAAACACCGATCCTGGTGAGTATCTGCAAGAAGAGATCGGCGGTGCTCATGGTGTGCTAGTGACAGCCGTCTCCTCTAAGGCCTTTGATCAAGCGCTGACCATGCTGCGCCGCGGTGGTACTTTGGTCTGTAATGGTCTACCAACAGGCGACTTCCCTGTTTCTATCTTTGATACGGTACTAAATGGTATTACCATTCGTGGCTCAATCGTTGGTACACGTCTAGACCTACAAGAGTCGCTAGATATGGCAGCGGAAGGTAAAGTAAAAGCGACCGTTGCCGCTGAGCCGCTTGAGAATATTAATGACATTCTTGAACGTATGCGCCAAGGTAAAATCGAGGGTCGCATTGTGATTGACTACGCTATGTAGCCTTATAGCTTTGTGACATTTTGACATTGGTTTAATGGTTATTGTCTTTAATCATTAATAACAGGTCGTATCATTTCAACCATGCGTTACTAGCAATTTGAGTTGAAGGGATACGACCTTTTTATTTTCAGCTTTCAGATGTCAGTTGTTAATAATTTTTAATAACAAGTTATTTACAGTATGAGTTAGCAGTACCCTTAGTTTACTTATAGTCTTTATGTAGGGGAGCAACATGACAAGCACGCCTAACGATCAAAAAAGCGCGGTCTCTGGCAGCACTCAAGCTGAAAAAGATTATTTCGCCAAACGTCAACTTAAAGAAGGTGCGGTTGGTTGGGTTTTATTAATAGGTCTTGGCGTCGCCTATGTCATCTCAGGAGACTTTGCTGGTTGGAACTTTGGCCTAGCACAAGGTGGTTGGGGCGGGATGTTTGTCGCCTTGATAGCCGTAGCTCTCATGTATTTGTGCATGTGTTTATCGATGTCAGAGATGTCCACCATGTTGCCTACAGCAGGCGGTGGATATAGTTTCGCCCGTACCGCTTTTGGTCCTTTGGGAGGATATTTAACTGGTACTGCGATTTTGATTGAATATGCCATCGCGCCAGCCGCTATTGCAGTGTTTATTGGCTCATATTGCGAGTCGTTGTTCGGTATCGGAGGCTGGATCGTATATTTGATATGCTATATCGTCTTTATAGCTATCCACTTAAAAGGCGCAGGCGAAGCATTAAAGATTATGTTTGCCATTACCGCTGTTGCCTGTATCGCCCTCGTCGTATTTATCGTGTCGATGTTTCCGCATTTTGATAGTAAGAACTTATTTGATATTGCCGTTGGTACACAAGCAGGAGCAAGTCCGTTTTTACCCTTTGGTTATATCGGGATTTGGGCTGCCGTTCCTTATGCGATTTGGTTCTTTTTAGCGGTTGAGGGTGTGCCTCTAGCGGCTGAAGAAGCTAAAGATCCTGCTAAGTCATTACCGCGTGGATTAATCGGTGCCATGTTGATTTTAGCGTCATTCGCGTTGCTTATTTTATTCTTAGGACCAGGTGCTGCGGGTGCAGATACCTTAAAAGATTCAGGGGCGCCTTTAGTTGATGCCCTAATCGCCGTATATGGTGAAAATACGTGGTTAGCAAGTTTTGTAAACTTCGTTGGTCTCGCAGGTCTTATCGCCAGCTTCTTCTCCATCATTTATGCCTACTCTCGGCAGATTTTCGCCTTATCGCGTGCGGGTTATTTACCTAAGAAGCTCTCACTAACTAATAGCAATAAAGCGCCTTATTTGGCTCTAATTGTCCCTGGCATTATAGGTTTTCTGTTATCACTTACTGGTGAAGGAGATCTTCTTATTCTTATGGCGGTATTCGGTGCGACTATCTCATACGTATTAATGATGGCCTCGCACATTAAGCTGCGTTTATCTCGTCCTGACCTGCCGCGCCCTTATAAGACACCGGGCGGCATCATGACGTCAGGTATAGCACTTGTACTCGCTTTTTTTGCCGTAATCGCAGGACTGATGGTAGATCCCAAAGTTTGGTTTATGGCAGCAGGGATTTATGTCGTATTTATTCTCTACTTCGTCATATTTAGCCGTCATCACTTAGTGAGTGGCACGCCAGAAGAAGAGTTCGCAGAGATTCAAGCCGCGTCAGATGATTTAAGTTAATAATGTTTATAGAGCTTATATTTTATAGCCTATAAAATTGATAGATAGAAGGTGAACAAAATGGCTTATCAACATACTGTAGGGCAGAAAACCTACCAATTTGAGAGTTTAAAAGTGTTACTTGCCAAAGCATCACCGCGACGCTCAGGTGATGAATTGGCTGGGGTTGCAGCCTCTGATGCTACTGAACGTGTAGCAGCGCAAATGGCTTTAGCCGATTGTTTATTAATCGACTTTTTGGATGACATTACCATCCCCTATAAAGACGATGAAGTAACTCGGCTAATCATGGCACAGCACGATAAACAAGCCTTTGCCAAAATATCCAGCTTTACCGTTGGTGACTTAAGAAACTGGTTATTGGGGGAATCTGCCACAAGGGATGAAATAGCCCAATTAAAATATGCCTTTACTCCAGAGATGGTAGCTGCCGTTAGCAAAATAATGCGCGTGCAAGATCTAATTCTAGTCGCCAAGAAATGCCAAGTCGTCACTAAGTTTCGCAACACTATCGGTCTTGATGGTTGCTTGTCTACGCGCTTACAGCCCAATCATCCTACCGACGATATGTTGGGCATTTCTGCCAGTATTATCGATGGCTTGATGTATGGCAACGGGGACGCTGTGATTGGCATCAACCCCGCCACTGACAATCTACAAAATTTATCAGAATTACTAAAGCTGCTAGACCATGTGATATCTGAATATCAAATTCCTACTCAATCTTGCGTATTGACTCACATCACCTCCGCTATCCAATTGATTGAGAAAAAAGTGCCCGTTGATTTAGTCTTTCAGTCAATTACTGGCAGCGAAAAAGCCAACACTAGCTTCGGTATAGATTTGGCCCTATTGAGAGAAGGCTATGAAGCGGGGCTCAGCCTAAATCGTGGCACGGTCGGGCAAAATGTTATGTATTTTGAGACCGGACAAGGCAGTGCGCTGTCAAGCAATGCGCATTTCGATGTCGATCAGCAAACAATGGAAGCAAGAGCTTATGCAGTGGCTAGAGAATTTAATCCATTGTTAGTAAATACGGTCGTTGGATTTATTGGCCCTGAATATCTGTTTGATGGCAAACAAATCATTCGCGCAGGCCTTGAGGATCACTTCTGTGGCAAGCTACTTGGCGTCCCCATGGGCTGTGATATTTGCTATACCAATCATGCCGATGCCGATCAAGATGATATGGATACCTTATTGACCTTGCTTGCAACCGCTGGAATCAACTTTATTATGGGTATTCCAGGCTCCGATGATGTCATGCTCAATTATCAAACCACCTCATTCCATGATGCCCTCTACGCTAGGCAGTTGCTTGGGTTGACCCCTGCCCCTGAGTTTGCGCATTGGCTCAGTGAAAACGGCATTTATACTCAAACGCAAAACAGTATCCAGTGGTCAGACAAACCATCATCCCTGCTTTCTGGCATTATGTAACCTTATAATAATGATTAAAATAAATCTATAAAGTCACGCAATACCGAATCATAAAGGAGAATGCTATGTCTATGAATGATTCGCAAGTTAAGCAGTCGATTATTGACGAAGACAACCCCGAAACGAGTCAACGATCTGAATTGGTTCATTTAGATCCTTGGCAGAAGCTCAAAGAATATACAGATTCTAGAATTGCGCTAGGACGAGTTGGCTGTAGTATTCCTACTAAGCCTTTATTAAAGTTTCAACTTGACCATGCCGAAGCCAAAGATGCGGTACTACAAGATTTGGATATCGAACGCTTAGTTGATGATTTGTCTACACAATGCCATCTTACTTTTAAAGATATGGACACAGAAGCTGCGGCAGAAGATTCAGAGAAAAGTGACGAACAAGCTCTAGAGCAATCAGATGAGGTTTGGGAGCTATTCAAAGTAATGAGTCAGGCAGAAAACAAATCTGACTATCTTAAACGTCCAGATTGGGGAAGACTACTAAACACTGAGTCCTCTGAAAAATTAGAGCGCTTTTTAGAACAATCCGGCACAGATAAATCTTATGATGTCATCATCGTGATGGGAGATGGTCTGTCGGCACGGGCGCTAGAAGAGAATGGTCCAAAGCTTGTAGCAGAGCTTATTCCGTTATTTAAAGAAGAAGGCTGGAGCATCGCGCCCTTAGTCATTGCAACTGGCAGCCGTGTGGCTTTAGGCGATAAAATTGCAGAACGTCTCAATGCCAAAATGCTGGTCATGCTTATTGGTGAGCGGCCCGGTCTTAGCTCCCCTGACAGCTTAGGCATTTATTATACTTGGGACGCGCATGCTGATAGCCATGACGCCATGCGCAACTGTATCTCTAATGTGCGAGCAGCTGGGTTGCCTGTCAAAATGGCAGCGAATCGACTATTAGCACTAATGAAAAAATCTTGTGAACTTAAACTATCCGGTGTTGATTTAAAAGACGAGCAAGAGCTGCCAACCCTAGATCAAAGTCAGCCAGCGATAAAACTGCTATAAAATAAATTGTATAAATTATTGTCATGATAAGGAGTCCGACATGAAACTTGAAGCGACAGAATCCTGTAAAGAATTAATCGAACTACTAAAATCTAAGCACGGTGACCTGATGTTCCATCAATCGGGCGGCTGCTGCGATGGCAGCTCACCGATGTGTTATCCGTTAGGCGAGTTTAAAGTTGGCGGGCAAGATGTGTTGGTCGGTGAGCTTGCAGGCTGTCCATTTTATATGGGTAAAGCACAATATAAACTATGGCAGCATACCGATCTAACTATCGATGTGGTAGACGGTCGCGGTGCAAGTTTTTCACTTGAAATACCAGAGGGCAAACGTTTTATCGTGCGCTCAGAGATATGCGAAATATAGGTGTTTTATTTAAAATATGTATTAGAGCTTAAAAATGCGATGTCTTGTCTAAATCCAAGCTTTACGGTTGAGATACAACTGGGTAAAGTACTATGCAAGCATCTTGGTCTGCGGGGTTCGGCGGTTCAAACACGTATCTTAGAGCTGCTTGAATTGGTTGAGATGCCTGACGCCAAAAACCGACTTAAGGTCTATCCACATCAGCTATCGGGTGGCATGAGTCAACGGGTCATAATTGCGATGGCGATTGCTTGCGAGCCAGAACCGCTTATGGCTGATGAACCAACGACGGCGCTTGATGTCACGGTGCAAGCGCAAATCATGGATCTGCTTATCCGACTACAACGTGAAAAATAGATGGCAATGGTGCTTATCAACGATGAGGCATCGACTGGCTATAGCCGAAAAGCATTAAAAGATTTGCGTACCGAAATTCAGATGGTATTCCAAAACCCTTATGGTAGCCTTAACCCGCGTCATACGATCGGTTATCAATTGACTGAACCATTAGATATTCATACCAAGTTATCAAAGGAAGAAAAGCGCAGCAAAATTAATGAGATGATGAGACATGTTGGTCTGCGTCCCGAACATGCTGGCCGTTACCCGCATATGTTTTCAGGTGGACAGCGCCAACGGATTGCCCTTGCCCGCGCTATGATGCTCAATCCAAAGATTGTGGTCGCTGATGAACCTACCTCGGCGCTCGATGTCTCGATTCAAGCGCAAGTCTTGAATTTATTCATGGACTTGCAAGACGAATACCATACCGCTTACGTCTTTATCTCGCACAACCTATCAGTAGTTCGCCATGTCGCTGATGATGTGATGGTAATGTACTTGGGTCAAGCGGTCGAACATGGGCCTAAAGAAGCTATTTATAATGCTCCTAAACATCCCTACACCATTGCTTTATTAGCAGCGGCACCGACTGTAACTGGCCATAAAAATGACTTAACCTTACATGGTGAGCTTCCAAGTCCACTTAACCCACCAAGTGGCTGCGCACTGCATAAACGCTGTCCTTACGCCAAGCCTAAATGTAGCGAAATAGAGCCAGAGCTGCGAGAATGGGAAGGTCGATTGGTTGCTTGTTTACGGTTGGAAGAGATTTATGGTTGAGATAAACAATCGCCTAGACTTGGGGCTGCGGTACAATGTTAAATACGAAATAAAAAAAGACTTAGACGCGCTGACATTAAAGTTTTTATTTACCGACTAAGGTAATATTGCAACTATAATGTCATACACATCTAAGTCTGAATGAGCGCTACCAAATTTATACTTCTTTTGGTATTTTTATATACTATCTAATACTGCCATGGTTGGTCTTGTTCTATACCAGCCGTGTCTAGCTTATTTCTTTTTTTCTGAATTTTGGTATCTATCTTTTCCTGTTTTTTACTAGCTTTTTGATTAATATTGTCAATTAAGCCCTGAATCATCTTATCTACTTTGTCTTGCTCTTTCTGACGTTTCTTATCTACCTTACCAAGCTCCTTTTGACGCGCCTTATCTATTTTATCTTGTTCTTTTTGGCGCAGCTTATCAAGCTTACTTAGCTGCTTCTTAACCTTTTTACTGAGTGTGATATCATCTTTTGTATCATTCTTAGCAGATTTGTCTGACATAAGGCAACTCCTTAATTGTATTGTATAAATCGTTTAGATACCTGATGTTAAGTTAATATCCTTGTCTAATCAACGTGTTAGTACAAAACAAATACACATCGCGAAGCGCCCTTAAATTGGTAGACCAAAAACAATATTGATTGTTATTCATCATGTAGGCTGCTCAATTCCTTCTACCTCAAAGTTCGACTCCGCAAACGAATGCTGAATAGCAATCAATTTCGCACCGCAGCTCGTCACATCACCACCGCGTGCAATAGGCGCACCATCGACGATAAAAGTAGGATCACCTGTCAGAATAGTAGTGATCTTTTTGCACTTTCTACAAATGACCTTATCCCCTTTACGTGAGACTTGTACACCGTTATGTGTGGTATGCGGTGAACCCGTAATAACTGTACCGCCATGAGTAGTTGTAGCGCCAACGGTGATATAGGCTGCCATGATATTATTCCAAAGTATTATTCTGAAAACTTAGTTTGCAAAAAAGCATATTGCTTACTGAGTAGAGTTCCATTTAGTTAACCAAAATAACGAACAAATATCAATTAAAATCCAAAAACCAAATAAAAAAAAGCCACCAGATTTCTCCAGCAGCTCTCTTTCGTACAACATTATTAACTTAACTAAAAATCATAGCTAAGTGCTGAGCTAAAGCCACAGCCTAAACCAAACTCTCCACAGCCTCAACCACAGCATCCGCAGTAATACCAAACTCTTTATATAAATCACTCGCAGGTGCCGACTCACCATAAGTGGTCATGCCGATGACTTTGCCGTCAAGACCGACGAACTTATACCAGTAGTCGACATGGGCCGCTTCGACAGCGACGCGGGCGCGGATAGTGGCAGGCAATACAGCGTCACGATAGCTGGCGTCTTGCTCCATAAAGATTTCAGCACATGGCATAGAGACCACACGGACGCCAACGCCATTTGCGCCAAGCGTTGCATACGCTTCCATCGCTAGGCCAACTTCTGAACCGGTCGCGATGATAATGGCTTGCAGCTCGCCTTGTTCCTTCGCTAGTACATAACCACCTTTGGTGATGTTCGCTACTTGCTCACTATCACGTGCTTGATGTGGCAAGCTTTGACGGCTAAAGATGAGCGCTGACGGATTATTTTCTGACTTAATCGCTTCTACCCAAGCCGTAGCAGATTCGGTTGCATCACAAGGACGCCATGTACGTAGATTTGGCGTGGTACGTAGGCTAGTCAATTGCTCAACTGGCTGATGCGTTGGGCCATCTTCACCCAGACCGATAGAGTCATGCGTATAAACATGGATGATACGTTGCTTCATCAATGCGCCCATACGGACGGCGTTACGCGCGTATTCCATGAACATGAGGAAGGTTGCAACGTAAGGGATAAAGCCACCATGTAGCGCGATACCATTGGCAATCGCGGTCATACCGAACTCGCGCACGCCATAGTAAATATAGTTGCCATCAGCGTCAGTTTCGATGCCTTTCGCACCTTTAAATAGTGTGAGGTTTGAGCCAGCCAGATCCGCTGAACCGCCTAATAACTCTGGCAATAATGGCTGCAAAGTATTGATAGCGTTTTGACTGGCTTTACGGCTGGCAACATCACCGCCCTGCTCTTGGGTTTGTTGGATGTAGTCCTTTGCTTGCTTGTCAAAGTTTGCCGGCAATTCGCCATTTAGGCGGCGTAATAGCTCGTCCGCCAACTCTGGATAGGCTTTTTTGTACGCTGCAAAATCCGCATCCCAGTTCTTTTGTTGGACATCGCCTTTGGCTTTGGCATCCCACGCTTCGTAGATTTCATCATCTAACTCAAACGGTGCATGCTTCCAAGACAACGCATCACGGGTCAAGGCAATTTCATCATCACCAAGTGGTGCACCATGGCTGGCTGCTAGGCCTTGCTTGTTTGGGCTGCCCGCACCGATAGTGGTTTTGCAAATAATTAGGCTTGGCTTTGCCGTTTCGTTAATGGCTTGCTCAGTTGCTTGCGTGATGGCATCAGTATCATGGCCGTCGACTTTGATAACTTGCCAGCCATACGCTTCAAAACGCGCCTGCGTATCATCAGTGAACCAGCCCTCAACATCACCATCGATAGAGATACCATTATCATCATAGAAGAATACCAGCTTGCCAAGCTCTAGCGTGCCAGCGAGCGAGCAAACTTCATGACTGATACCTTCCATCAAGCAGCCATCACCTAAGAACGCATAGGTATGGTGGTCGACGATGTTATGACCGTCACGATTAAACTGTGCCGCTAAGGTCTTTTCAGCGATAGCAAAACCAACCGCGTTGGCGATACCTTGTCCTAATGGACCAGTCGTGGTCTCAACGCCCGGCGTGTAGCCAAGTTCAGGATGGCCTGGGGTTTTTGAATGCAACTGACGGAAGCCTTTTAGGTCATCAACGCTGACGTCATAGCCTGATAAATGCAGTAACGAGTAAATAAGCATCGAGCCATGACCGTTCGATAACACAAAGCGATCGCGGTTGGGCCATTGCGGGTCAGCAGGATTGTGCTTTAAAAACTTGCGCCACAGAACTTCAGCAATATCAGCCATGCCCATCGGCGCGCCTGGATGTCCAGAGTTGGCTTTTTGAACCGCATCAAACGACAGTACACGGATGGCATTGGCTAATTTACGTTCGTTAATTGGGGTGGGCATAGAGTGTCCTAATATTCGAATGAGAAGTATGGAGGATAAGAGGAAGATCGATTAAACAATAGAAAAGCGCAATAAATACTCTTAGACATAAGGTATTTATTTAAGCTGCAATATTAACATATTTGCTATGAAGCAAGCCAAAAACGACATTATAAAATCGTTTGTATTTAACTTATGACTTATATCGGTTTTGTCAAACAACCATTAATAATTGGTTAAAAGTAATAAATGACAAGTTATCATGCTAACTTGCCATTACTACAGTAAAACATTTGTTAAGCTGATATAGTCTCAGCACCGCCCATAAACGGACGCAATACTTCTGGAATAGTGATACTACCATCAGCGTTCTGATAGTTTTCCATCACTGCCAGTAAGGTACGGCCGACGGCCAAACCTGAGCCATTTAACGTATGCGCAAGACTGGTTTGCTTGCCGTCTTTGACCCGTGTGCCCATACGGCGTGCTTGGAAATCACCGCAGTTTGAGCAGCTAGAGATTTCACGATAGGTCTCTTGGCTTGGTAACCATACTTCGATGTCATAAGTCTTTTGCGCGGCAAAGCCCATATCGCCAGTACACAGCTTAACGGTACGATATGGTAGATTGAGCTGTTGCAAGATATCTTCGGCCTGTCCTGTCATCGCTTCTAATAGCTCATCTGACTGCTCAGCTGAGGCAATATTGACCATCTCAACTTTTTCAAACTGATGCTGACGGATAAGACCACGGGTATCACGGCCATGCGAGCCAGCTTCACTGCGGAAACATGGCGTATGCGCGGTAAACTTTAACGGTAGCTCTTTGATATCTAAGCGCTCGCCGCGTACCAAGTTGGTCATCGGCACTTCCGCCGTTGGAATGAGGTAAAAATCCATCTCATCGTTATTAGTATGATTGGTCAGTTTAAACAAATCATCTTCAAACTTCGGCAACTGACCTGTGCCTTTTAGGCTCTCGCTATTGACAATATAAGGCACATAGGTCTCAGTGTAGCCGTACTTAATGGTATGGGTATTTAGCATAAACTGAATCAAGGCGCGGTGAAGCTGTGCAAGCTGGCCTTTCAACACATTAAAGCGACTACCAGTGAGCTTTGTTGCTGCTTCAAAATCGAGCATATCAAGCGTCTCACCGATATGAGTATGGTCTTGAATCTCAAAATCAAAATCTCGCGGCGTCCCCCAAGTGCGTACTTCAACGTTATCATCTTCTGACGCACCCACTGGCACATCTGCTGCTGGGATATTCGGGATTTGCAAAGCAGCTTGGTTGATGCGCTCTTGTAGAGTGCGCAGCTCGTCTTCAGCTACTTTAATCTCACTACTGACACTTTGCATTTGAGCCAATAGCTCGCTGGCATCTTCGCCTGATTTTTTTAGCGCGCCCACTTGTTTTGCACCGGCATTACGGCGCGATTGCAACTCTTCGGTCTTAACTTGTAGCGATTTACGCTCAGCTTCGATACTTTGCCAAAAGGCCATATCAAGCGTATAACCACGAGTGGCGAGTTGTTGCTGTAGATCGCTTAGGTCGCCGCGTAAGAGTTTTGGATCAATCATAATAGTTGCCTGTAACGCTAAAAGTGAATAAAAATTTTAAAGGAAAAGTAGTATAGGGGCTAGTCTAGCTTTAATACCTCGCCTAACCGTATTATTTGTTTATGACAGCCTGTTTTTCATGAGAATATATTGTAGCCGCTATAATACCAAGACCCAGTAGCTTTGACCATATTGCAACTCTGTCTAATCAGTATTTCGACCATTTTTTAGCTATGTTCTAGTTATAACTGTCAGGGATTATCACGTATTATCATTAGCATACTTGCTGTAGTAAGCTAATACACCATAATTTTGAAACACCCTGTTCACACTTTGAGATTACTATTTAACCAAGTAAGCTGCAAATACCAGCGTTCATACCATTTATATGGTATCTATCAGTGAACAGATATCCTTATATGTTCCATTTAAGAGTACTTTTCGGTAAGATAAGCGCATACCTTTATTCCACTTCCAGCCAAATACGCGTAGCTGTTTCGTTTTGGCGATTTAAACCCAACACTTTTAATATAAGTATTTGAGAAACCTTTATGGCCCTGTACCCCTACACGCTACAACCTGTCCCCCTAAACCTGACTGAGACTGAATTTCATCAAGCACAGTATGAGCTATTTGCCAGTGCTAGCCCCTCTTTCGGTCTAAAAAGCATCAAAATGAAAGAATGGATTATCATGGCGGTGGTCGTAATACTAGCGGTTGCAGGGCTAATATTCGTGACAGGCTATTCCACTATTATATTTTGGGTCATGCTGGTCTCGGTCGTCATTTACCTATTGGTTCGTACTTTAGGCTTTAAATGGTATGTCAAAAAACAGTTTGATAAACAAGTAGCTGAACAAGAGATGCCAGATGAGATGCGTCAAATGAAACTAGGCGTACAAAAACATGGTCTAGTCATGGCAATGCCGAGCAATCAACCTGATTTGATGAGCAGCAATAAGATGCGTGGCATGCAAATGCGAGCGGGTGCCACTCAACAAGCGGTGATTCCATGGACTGCGGTCAAAAGCTGGGATGAGACTGATGACTATATCTTTATGATGTTTGAAATGAAGGGGCAACAAGGTAGCCAAATCGTACCCAAACGTTTACAAGCACAGAAGTTCCCTATTGATACTGTCCGTCAGCATTTACAAGAAGTCGTTCCAATACGCGGCTTAAATCCTGAAAGCCTACAACCGCCCTCAAAGTAAGGTTTTATAGAATCAATCATAGCGTTATATTTATAAAACTTAACTAATGATTCAAGTTTTGCTATTATAATAATCATTAAAGGATATGGCGCTGTGATTGTTCTATTTGCTTTTTAGGATATGTTTACTGTATTTTTAAAGTTCTGTTGTAGTAAAGCGCTTAAGTATAAATGGAATAACTTGCTATACTTTTATTTTATAATTTACACTCACACTATAAGGATAATATTATGAGTAATACCAATAATGCGACTAATCAAATCGGTCTAGAAAAAGCAGATATGAGCGAAGTAATCACCAAGCTCAACAGCTTATTATCAAGCTATCATATGTTTTATATTAACGTTCGCGGTTACCACTGGAACGTAAAAGGTGAGCACTTCTTCACCCTACATCCTCAGTTTGAAGAACTATATACTAGCTTACAGGTAGAAATCGACGAGATCGCTGAACGTATTTTGACATTAGGTGGTACGCCACTGCATGCTTATAGTGACTTTGCTCAGCACACCAGTATTCCTGAAGATAAGAATGTTAAAGACGGTAATGCTTGCGTGAGAGGCGTGGTGACTGGTTTGCAATCTCTTATTGAAGAGCAACGTGACGTATCAGCACTAGCTGAACAAGCTGAAGATCAAGGTACCGCTGACTTAGTAGATGAATATGTACAGCAGCAGGAGAAATTGATCTGGATGTATAATGCTTTTTTAGGTTAATAATATGACTAAAACATAAAAACTCATAAAAAAAGCACCTATCATTAGGTG